>JBIKTI010000121.1:0-6961 GCA_044348205.1 Phycisphaerales bacterium
CGTCGAGAAGGCGCTCGCCGAGCAGGGCTCGAAGAGGATCGACGACCCGATCCGCATGTATCTCACGCAGATGGGCACGATTCCGCTGCTCACGCGCGAGGAGGAGATCCGTCTCGCCAAGAAGATAGAGACGACGCGCATGATCTTCCGCCGCAAGGTGCTCGAGAGCGACTACGCCGCGGGCGAGGCGGTGAAGATCCTGAAGGATGTGCATGCCCAGAAGCTGCCGTTCGACCGCACGATGCGCATCTCGACAGCGGAGCCCCATGCGAAGCAGAAGATCGAGCAGCGAATCCCGGCGAACCTTCCCACCATCGAGCGACTTCTCAAGTTGAACCTCGAGGCGTGGGAGAAGCTCGAGGCAGGCGGGATCACGGCCGCGCAGAGGGCGCAGTTCCAGCGCGAGATCACCTTGCGGCGTCGCCGCATCGGCACGCTCCTCGAGGAGTGCTGTCTGCGCACGGGCCGCATCATCCCGCTCTACCGCAAGCTCCTCGGCATCGTCTCCAAGATGCGCGAGATGCAGCGCAACCTCGCGAAGGCCGAGAAGAACCCCGACCGCTACGACCCTGAGGATGTGTATGTGATGCAGGAGGAGTTCGACGGCCTCCGCAACCTCGTGCTCGAGCCGATGGACGAGTTCGAGCGCCGCATGCGCGACATCCAGCGCGTGTTCGGCGAGTACGAGCAGGCGAAGCGCGACCTCTCTGGCGGCAACCTCCGTCTCGTGGTCTCGATCGCCAAGAAGTACCGCAACCGCGGCCTCCCCTTCCTCGACATCATCCAGGAGGGCAACACGGGCCTGATGCGCGCCGTCGACAAGTACGAGTACAAGCGCGGCTACAAGTTCTCGACCTACGCGACCTGGTGGATCCGTCAGGCCATCACGCGCGCGATCGCCGACCACGCGCGCACCATCCGCGTGCCCGTCCACATGATCGAGACGATGTCGAAGCTGCGCAACATCCAGAAGGCGCTGCTTCAGGAGCTCGGCCGCGAGCCCACGATCGAGGAGATCGCCATCAAGGCGAAGATGCCGATCGAGGAGACGCGCCGCGTGATGAAGATCTCGCGCCACCCGATCTCGCTCGACCGTCCGGTCGGCGAGAGCGAGGACTCGCACTTCGGCGACTTCATCGAGGACGAGCGCCAGGCAAGCCCGTCGGACTCTGCGACGAGCGACATGCTGCGCCAGCGCATCAACGATGTGCTCAAGACGCTGACCTACCGCGAGCGCGAGATCCTCAAGCTCCGCTACGGGATCGGCGACGGCTACACCTACACGCTCGAGGAGGTCGGCCGCATCTTCAAGGTCACGCGCGAGCGCGTGCGCCAGGTCGAGTCGAAGGCGATCCGCAAGCTGCAGCACCCCGTGCGACGCCAGCGCCTCGCGAGCTTCCTGCCAGGCAACATGGCCGACGCAGAGAAGGAAGCCTCGGAGAACGAGCGCGAGTTCATGGCGGCAAGCGCCGACGAGTGAGCGTGTGAACCAGTCCATCCCCCGCGGCGGGTGCGTATGCGCCCGCCGCGGGTTTGTTTTTCGGGCGCGGTGCTGGAGGTGCTTGCTGCTGACGGTTGGGAGGTCTCTCACAGAGGCACGGAGGCACGGAGCCCACGCGTTGCATTCGGGCGCGACGCTTGCAAGGGGAAGGAGGGAAGGAGGAAGGAAGCGGGCACATCGGCTTTGCGATATCGCCTCTTCGCTTTGTCTATCTCTTCTTTGTCCTTCCTCTCTCTGTCCTTCTTCTCTTTCCTTCTGTTCTCCCGGCTGCTCCCCATTGAGGCCTTCCCGCGCGCTTGACGCATGCCTTCCCCTGTCCTCCGTGCCTCTGTGCCTCCGTGAGAGAATCAAAGACTTCGACGCAGCGCGCCGCGGGAAGTACGCTGCACGCGTGACCACGCCAGAGGACATCGCACGATGGCACGAAGCCGCGCGGCACCCGGAGGTTGCTGCGTTCTTCGAGGCCGGCCGCGTGCGCGTCGCCGAGATCGTGCGCGAGAGGCGGCCGATCTGCCTCGCATCGGGCGCGTGCTGCAAGTTCGAGGCGTATGGGCACCGGATGTATCTCTCGGGGCTCGAGGCTGCGTTCGTGGTGGCGCGCATCGATGCTGCGCGCGCCGCGCGGGCAGCGAATCCGCTGCGGCTCTACGAAATCGACGAAGCACGCGTGCGCGGCGACTGTCCGTATCTCCGCGCCGGGCTCTGCGGCGAACACGAGGAGCGCCCGCTCGGATGCCGCATCTACTTCTGCGACAAGGGCGCCGACGGCCGCGGTGCGGATTGGCAGAGCGCGCTCTACGAAGAGCTGCACGCAGCGACGCTCGCCCTGCACGAGCGGCTGGAAGTCCCGTACCGCTACCTCGAGTGGCGCGAGGCGTTGGCGGCAGTGACGCAGTCGGGCTGAGAATCTTCGCGGAAACCCGTGCGTTCTCTTGAAGCCGCCCTGCAGATTGATATACTTGTGTCTATACACGCAAGTCATCGGGAGAGCCTCATGCATGCCACTCGCATCTTCATGAACGGCGCAAGCCAGGCCGTGCGGCTTCCCGCGGAGTACCGCTTCGCAAAGCCAGATGTCTGCATCGCCAGGATCGGCTCGATGGTCGTCATCTTCCCTAAGGACGAGGCGTGGAATCTCTTCGAGTCGGCGATCGGCTCCGCGAGCGACGACTTCAAGCGACCGCCGCAGGGCGCGCCGGAGCGCGATCCGGCGGCGCTCGATCCAAGTCCGAGTCAAACACCGGTGCCGACACGCGCGCGGGTCTATCGGAAGAAGGCGTCTGGCGCGCCCAAGGCGTCAACAAAGCAACAGCGGCGGTCTGCGTAGGCAGTCACGGGCAGCGAACTGATCGAGAGAGATTGGTGGAGGAGATTGGTGGAGGAGATTTGGCGGAGAACGGATGGCAAAGGTTGCGAAGCGATTCATGCTCGATACGGACTGCTGCATCGAACTGCTGCGGGGACGCGCGCCGCGTGCCGTACAGGCGATCCGCACGCTCGGGCTCGACCACATCCACGTCTCCGCGATCACCGTTGGGGAACTGCTCACGGGCGCGGCGCGTTCGAACAGCCCGCGCGAGAACTCGACCCGCGTCGTCCGATTCTGCGCGAGTCTGCAGGTCGTCGCCTTCGATGAGCGCGCAGCCGCGGCATACGCCAGCACCCGCGCAATGCTCGAGATGCGCGGCACGCCCATCGGTCCGCTCGACACGCTCATCGCGGGTCACGCCCTCGCGATGGGCGTCACCCTCGTCACGGGCAACACGCGGGAGTTCGGAAAGGTCGAGGGCCTCGGAATCGAGAACTGGATCGAGAAGGCCCCCTGAACTCACTCGGGGCACGGCCCCCAAGCGGCGAGGACGGCGCCGAGGTCGGATCCGTCCACGACTCCGTTTCCATCGATGTCGGCGCCGGGGTATTGGGCGTCCGAGGTGCCCCAGGCGACGAGCACGACCGCGAGGTCGGCCGCGTTGACTGCACCGTCGCGGACGATGTCGCCGGAGCATTGACAAGCGTCGGGAATCGAATCACCGTCCAGATCACCACTCGGATGAACAAGGGTCTCAATCCGATCGGGCACTCCATTCGAGTTGCAATCGGCTTCGAACTCAGATTGCGAGGCAGACCCGCATCCCGAACACTGAACGCAGCAGTTCCAATCCGAACTGTTCGCCCCGAATGTCGAGTTGGAGACTTATACGGCTGGATTGTTCCACCATCGACAGATCGCGCCGCCGATAGCTGCAGTGTTTCCAACGAAGATGCATCCATCAAATGTCCCGGGCGACGCGAGCATGTGGATTGCACCCCCTTCCGATGGCCCGCCCGACCAGTTGGCGGTGTTGTTTCGGAACACACAGTCGATGGCGGTAAGTTCGGTGGACCATGCAGCGATGGCGCCCGCACCTGCGGCCGTGCACTGCTCGAAGGAACACCTCTCGAGCCGCACACGCGAGTTTCCGCTGAGGGAGAGTGCGCCTCCGAAGCCGCCGCTCCCACCTGCCGCGACAAACCGACACCGCTCGATCGCCACATTCCCCGCGGTTACTGCTGCTGCAGCGCCGCCGACGAAGGTGATGCCCACCACGCGCACCTCGGACTTCATCGTGGGACCGGCAATCGAGAATGCACGGCCGACCGCCCCTGGAAGATCGGCGCGCACGGTTGTCGAAAGACAACCGTCTGCCGATACGACGGTGACCGCCTTCGAGATCGCCCAATCCTGCATCGGATACGTTCCGGGCGACAACACGATTCGGTCGCCGTCTGCGGCCGCATCGTGCGCCGCCTGGATCGTCGGGTACTGCTCTGGCACCAGCCGATCCACTCCGTGTGCGGGCGCTGACCACGCCGCCAACGCTGCAACTCCGACGAACAACTGCGAACGCATGGGTTCAACCTCTCGCTGAAGGGCTACGGTCGCCGCGTCGCGCCTGACGTCGGCGCTCGGGCCGACGGCCGCGTGGGTGAGAAAGCCACCACTGAACGTGCCGTGCAGCAGGAACGCGAAAGTTGCAAGCGACGCGGCTGCAAGCGCGGCGCCGCGAGAGCGGTGTGCGCGGTTGTCGCGCATGGCGGAGACGAGCCTTCGACGCGCGCCTGGATCGCCGAACTCCACCCGCGTCATCGCTCGAGCAGCGCCTCCAGCGCCCGGAGTTCGGCCCCGATCTCCGCTTCCGGAGTGCCCTCCTGGAGCAGCAACTCCCGCAGGGTGCGGCGGATACGCATCGACACCATGCGGGTGACGGTGCGCCCCTCCTCGACCGAGTAGCCGAGCGGCGGGCAGCACTCGGCATAAGGCCGGCCGTCGATGATGTGGCGGGCGAAGACCTCCCACGCGGCCGAACGCCCCTCGGCGTTCAGTTCGGCCTGCACGGCGGTGGCCGCGTCCGAGAGGAGCGACCGCGCCCAGGCGGCCTCGAAGGCCTCGACGGCGGTGGGTTGATCGGCGGCCTCGCGAGCGGTCGCCTCAAGAGGGGTCCGCTCACGGTTGCGCGCCTCGTCGCGACGGAGCCCGCGGGCGTGGAGCAGCAGGCCGTTCATCATCCAGCGCCGAAGCCGGGTACCGCTCTCGGCCCACCGCTCGAGCGCGCCGGGACGCTCGAGGAACGACACGAAGAAGCCGTGGACGAGTTCGTCGGGTTCGGCCACCGTGCGGAGCGACGACCCACGCGCGTAGGCAACGAGCGGCCCCCGATACCGCTCCATCAGATGCGACCGCAACGCGGAGGAGCCCCCATGCCCCTCCGCGAGGCGGTCGAGGATCCAGGTCTGCTGCGTGGTCGGGAAGTGATCCGTGGCAGACATGGATTCCTGCCACTCCATGCGGCAACCGCGGCGCTGCGCGCACGAACTTTCTGAGAATGGGTGAAAAATCAACCGCCCGTCTGCTGCTGGAAGTAGATCTCTTCCTTGGGCTGGATCAGCACGAACCCCGACCCGTCGAATCGGAGCTGAACCGACTCGCCGCTGCCGCGGCCGAAGAAGGTCTTGAGGCTGACATCCGTGTGGATCTGCGGCTGGAGCGTTCCGGACCACGCGACCGTGGCGTTCGGATCGGTGAAGACGGTCTGGCCTGGCTTCACCTCGAGCGCGAGCGGGTCGTAGTGCGTGGTGATCGCAAGCATCCCCGAGCCCTCGAAGCGAACATTGAAGAGCCCGCCCGCGAGCATGCTCGCGCCGCTGCGCATCATGGTGATGTCCCACTTGAGCGACGGCTCGAACGCCAGCACATCGTTGCCGTTGACGAAGATCGCCTCGTTGGCGAGCCTGAGGATCGAGATCTTCTTCGCTTCGTCCGCGAGGTAGAGCTTGCCTCGGCCCTCGGCCTTCGTGAGCTGCGTCCCCTCGCCGCTGACGGCGCGCTTCAAGAGCTTTCCGATGCCGTGCTCGAGGATCCCCTCGCGCGTGAACTTGATGGCGCCGAGATAGGCGACCATGGAGCCCGTCTTCGTCCACATCTGTCCGTTGAGATTGACCTCGAGCATGCGCTCGTTCTCAAGCTCGAAGAGTCCGTGCCCGCGGTCGCGCTGGGCCCGTGCACGCACGAACTCCGCGAGCGAGTATCCCCCAGCGGCCTGCTGCGCTGCATCTGGAGGCGGGAGGACGGTCGACGGGAGCGGCGGAGGCAGGTTCTGCATGGCGCAAAATGTAGCCGCCTCGACGCACCGAGGCGCGGTTCAGGAGCCCGTCAGGCCGATCGTGATCTCGACGAGCGGATGGACAGGCCCAGAATCCATGCCTGGGCATGGCGTGCGCCGCTTCGTCTCGGCCCAGGTCTCGGGGCTCTCGACGACCTCGGGCCACCACGGCCAGGTGCGGCACTGGCTCGGGCGCGCGCGGTAGATGCCGCAGATGGCCTTCCCCGGCCGCGAGTCACGGTCGAGGAAGACGCAGTCGAATCGCCCGTCGATCTTCAGTTCCTTCAGGCTGCGCCGCGCGCCGACCCGACGCGTGTAGCGCTCGAGGAACTCCGCCGTGGAGATCTTCAGCAGTTGAGCCATACCAGCCGCTTCCTCAGGCGTGAACCACACAGCCCCGGGCGGACCAGAGCAGCAGTTCCCGCACTGGGTGCACTCGAAGCGGAGCCCGTCGGCGTACCACGGCGCCCCCGCACTCTCCCCGCCTGAGTCAGTTGTTGTTGCCACCGCTGCCTCCGCCGCCTCCGTTGCCTCCCGGCGAGGGGCCGCGACGCGACGCGATATCGCTCGGACCGCCCGGGGGCTCCTCGCCCCACGGCTCGATATCGAGCTCATGCACGGCGGCGCGCCGCCGCGTCGGCGGAAGGTGCGAGAGGCTCGGCGGACGGTCGTCGAACGCGACGCGGTCCATCGTGTAGACCGACTCGAAGACCCACTGCGGATGGTCGAGGAGCGCGTCCTCGAGGAGCTCCTCGGCCTGGGCGAGGCTTCCCGCCGTCATCCAAACCGAGATGTACGCCCCACGGTCCGTCTCGCCCTC
>JBIKTI010000122.1:0-6956 GCA_044348205.1 Phycisphaerales bacterium
GCCGCTCAGGGGGCGGGTCGGCTGCATGGGGTTGGATGATAGATGGCGCGTGGTCCGAGAGTCGGGAGGGGGGCGATGCGACCTTCCGACCGGCCTGGGACGATCCCGAAAGCGCACCAGCACCAAAGCGCGCAAGTTGCGGAGCAGGTTTCGAGCGCTCAAACCCGCGTCGGCACGATGTTGTCGCGGCCGCAGATGATGGCGTCCGCGATCTCGATCGCCTCCGAGAAGCTCTCGCGCGCAAGCTCGAGATCGAAGCACGGCGTGATCACCTGCCCCGCCGCGAGGTGCTCGACCGTGGCCACGGCGTCGCCCGCGAGAAGCGTCGTCGCGCTCGGTCCAGGCAGGAGGAGCCCCGTGAGGCCTGGCGTGACGCCGTGGAGCGGGAAGAGGTCGACGCCGCGCTCGAGCTTGTCGGGCGCCGCGATCGTGCGCTCGACGACCGCGACCTCGTGCCCGAGCGTCTTCACGAGGTCCGCGTCGCCTGCGGCGTGCGCCTCCTTGATCGACGCCACGAGCTGGATTCCGATCGCCTCGCGCTCGCGCTCGCCCACGAGCCACTGTGCGCGCTCGAAGGCGAGGAGGCCCCTGCGATGCACGGGGCTCAGGCAGGTGAGGAAGACATGGGTGATCTCGTCGGGGCCGACTCCAGCGCGTTCATGGAGCCGAGGCACAAGCACCTGCGGCGGCAGCGACGGGTCGACGAGAATGCGGGCGCGGCCCGCCGAGATCAGGGTCGTGGTCGCATGGGCGGGCCGCACCGAACCGCGCTCGCCCCAGTGGGGGTTCGCCGCGAGGGTGCCGATCGAGATGACGCGGAACTGGACGGACATCGCCGCAGCGTAGCAGCGCGGGGCGCCCTACTCGACGAGCCCGTCGACCGCGAGCCGCCCGAGCGGGTTCGTGCGGTCGCCGCGCTTCCTGCGCAGCGCGTCGATCACGCGGGGCGGCACGAGCGTCGCCAGCGAGTCGAGCGAGCCGCCGAGCGCGGCGATCTGCTTGATCAGGCTCGAGCTCGTGTAGGCGAAGTTCTCGCCCGTGACGATGAAGACCGTCTCGATGGCCGCGACCTGGCGGTTCGTGATGGCGAGCTGGCACTCGCTCGCGAGGTCCGTGATGTTGCGGATGCCGCGCACGATGGCGCATGCGCCCACGGCCTTCGCATAGTCGACCGTGAGGCCCGTGTAGTGCTCGACGCGGATGCGCGCGCCCGCGGGGGTCGTCTCCTGCATCTCTGCGACGAGCGCCCGCGCGAGCTCCAGCCGCTCGTCGAAGGTGAAGAGCGCCTCCTTGTTCGGATTGCGCCCGATCGCGAGGATCACCTCGTCGAAGAGCCCGCGGGCCCGCGCAAGGACATCGAGGTGCCCGAGGGTGATCGGGTCGAACGAGCCGGTGTAGATCGCGAGGTGATGCGCCACGCGGGCATGGTACGGGAGGCCACTGCGCACGCCAGCGACGCTGTTCACCCGCACAGGCCGCGCACGCCGCACAGACCACGCCCGAAGGGGCGAAACCGGCCGAAGGCGCTTGCGTCCGCGCCGCTGAAAGCCACATTCATCGTGTTGCCCGTCGCGTAAGGGACTCCGCGACCGGCAACCCCTCGGATCCGCCGGGACTCGCTTCCGCGGATCCGAACTTGGACAGACCCCGAATCGGATCGCCTCCCCGATCGGGGTCCCCAAACGGAGTGCGGTTCGACGCTGCCGAGGAGCGCGTCGAGCCGATGGAGTAAGGCAAACCGCCAGCCGAACGGCTGGCGGTTTGCGTTTTTCGCCTTGCCACGCGCGATCAGCGGCCGACACCCGCCTTGCGGAGGCCCGCGCCCTCGAGCAGCGTGCGGAAGTTCTCCCCGAAGACGAAGTTCTCCTCGGGGAACTCGGTTCCCGCGCGGTTCTGGTCGAGGTGGCTGAACATGAGCTCGATCCGCCCGACGGGCGCCCAGGCGCCATCGACGAAGGAGAAGCGCTCGACCATGCCCACGGTGCTCGCGCCCATGTCGTCCATGCGCTCGAGCGTGGCGTCGTAGCGGATCACTTCACCCGGCTGCACATCGCGCTCGAAGGTGGCAGAGACCACCTTCGCGAGCACGACCTTCTCGCGGAAGTCGTGGACGCTGCCGACGAGGATGCCCGCCGTCTGCGCCATCCCCTCGAGGATGAGCGAGCTCGGCATGACGGGGCACGCGGGAAGCGTCTCGCCGCCGACGACGGCCTCAGGCCCGAAGTGCTGGTGCAGGTGCTCCTCGGCGAGCGACACGCACTTCACGGCCACAAGCCGCTTCCGCGGCTCGAAGGTGACGACCTTGTCGATCCACATCCATCGCATGCGGGCGTTGTAGCACCAAAGCGAGCGGAGCACCAAGGCTGCGGCTGCGCGGGGCAGACCACGGGCGGAGAGGCTTTCCCCCGCCAGAGGGAGCGGCCGGAGCGGGGATCGCTTCAATCACGGCACCGCCCGCCTGCGGCGGGCGCGCTGTCGCGGGCTCGATCGGTTCTGCTAGCACTGCTTCCTCGCTCCGCTCAGAAGCAAGCAGTGCTAGCCGAACCACCCGAGCGTCGACAGCGCGGCGCGAAGCGCCGGTCCCGTGACAAGCACCAGAGGGAGCCGCCCGCAGCCGCGACCGCTCAAGGCACGAGTGCCCGCAGACGCGAGTCTGCGGAACCGTTCGCGTGGGAGTCGACTCCGACACCACCCGTTCCGCAGACTGCGTCCGAACTTCGTTCGGACTCCGTCCGACGGGCACTCATGATTTCGGACCCGATGGCTGGTCACAACTGCGGCAGCACCGACGGCGGGCGACGCGCGGCGCACCTGAGGGTCTGCCTCAGCGCGCCGTCAGCTGCGAGCGCTCAAACACGCCCGAGCTTCCGCTCGACGAAGTCGCACAGGCTGTTCACCGTGAACAGACCAGAGAGCTTCGTCGCCTGCGGGTCGCTCTCGAAGTCGCCGAGCGAGACATGCGGCACCTTCTCCTTGAGGAGCGCGATGCCCTTGGCCGTGACCTTCCCGTTCTCGACGAGCGACGGATCCGTCATCAGGTTCTCGGGAAAGAGCTCGCCCTGCGCGATCTTGAACGGCTTCTCGGGGGTCGAGAACTTCTTCTCGAGGCGGAACACGATGTCGAGGTAGTCGATGCTCTCTGCGCCGAGGTCGCCCTTCAGGGTGGCGGTCGGAACGACATCGTCCTCGTCGACGCCCAGGGCATCGACCAGAACATCCTTCACATCGGCTTCGATCTCGGCTCGGCTCTTGGCCATGAGGTTCTCCATAGCGGTGTGACTTCGGCTGAAGCCACCCCAATCGGTCAGAAAGCATGCACTGCGGACCTCAGGTCCGCAAAGGGCGGAGTATAAGTCGCCCCGCGACCGCTGTCTCGGCGACCGCTGATGGGTCGGCGGGGCGCAGGACCGTGCCTTGGGCCTTGAAGACGAAGGATCCGTCGTCGCGCAGCTTCTCGAGGCCGACCTCGACCCGCAGGGTCTCTCCAGGGCGCACGAAACTGCCGTATCGGAGCGCCTTGACCTCGCCGAGCACGGCGCGCCGCACCCCCCGCTTCTCGAGGACCGCGCGGGCGGCCTGCGTCAGCGCCTCGACCATGAAGACCCCGGGGAGGACGGGGAACCCTGGGAAGTGGTCCTGGAGGTACTCCTCCGCCGCCGTGACGCTCTTGATCGCGACGGCGGACTGGTCTGTCAGCTCGAGAAAGCGGTCGACGAGGCAGAAGTGCATGCCGCGGCAAGGTAACGGCGGACGGCGCCCTGCGCAGCGCCCGTTCGCTGCGGAATCGAAGGCCTCCGAGCCGATATCGGGACCATGGCAAAGCCCGCTCGGAAGGCCCCCACGCGCAGCCGCGCGTCGGAGGATGGTTCGGATGTCGACACCGCACTCGCTGGCTCGAGGTTGACTCGGCTGCGGATTCTCTGGCTCCTCGGAGCGGCGCTCTGGACGCTGCTCGTGGTGAGCCTCGCGAGCTTCCGCTCGACGGACTGGCCCACGCATGTCGTGGCGATGCCGACCGACCCGCCGCTCAACCTGTGCGGTAGCTTCGGCGCTGCCATCTCCTACTGGCTCTACTTCACGCTCGGCTTCGGGGTGTGGATTCCCACGGTCTACCTCGGCGTGCTGCTCGCGGCCATCGCCATGGGCCGCCGCATCAGCCATCCGTTCGTGCGCTTCGTCGGCTGCTTGATCGCGATGGGCGCGATCGGTTCGCTGCATGCGGAGTGGTTCCCGACGCTTGGCCCGCTCACGGGCGTCGACGCGGGCATCGTTCCGATGTGGTTCGCGGACGAGATGCACGCGCGCTTCGGCCCCGTCGGCGCGTCGCTGATCTTCACGGCTGGCCTCGCGGTCGGCGCGGTCGTGGCCGCGGACGCGATCGTCTTCATGCTGCCCGGCGTCTGCGCCCGCGCGTTCTCGTTCCTCTCGCCGCTCTGGGAGACAGATTGGCGCGCCCACTTCGGTGCGCTCCGCGAGCGCATGGGCGCGATGTTCCCGCAGCCCGCGGTCGCTGGCGCGACGGCAGGTCGCGCGCGGCGCTCGCCCTCGCGGGCGGCCGCGGCAGTGGCTGCGTCTGCAGCGGTTGAGCGCGAGGAGGAAGAGGAGGAAGAGGAGGCCGAGAAGGATCAGGACGGTATCGATGCCTCCGAGGACGACTGCGGCGAGGAGATCAGCGAGGACGAAGTCGAGACGGCGGAGCAGGCTGTGACGGTCGCTGCGGCGCCCGCCGCTCCCGCCTCCCTCTCCACGGCCGAGCCCGCGGCGACGGCTGGCTCCTCTCGCGCGGCCCTCAGCGAGGACGAGCTCCGCGCGAAGATCGAGAGGCTCCCCATCAAGATGACCGCGAAGCCCAACGCGACGCAGCTCCGCGACGAGGACATTCCCCGCGCTGTCGACTACTCGGGCTACCAGTTCCCGACGCTCGACCTCCTCGAGGAGCCCGAGGGCAACTACTCCACCAAGATGGAGGCGTATGTCCGCGAGCAGGCGGGCGTGCTGACGCGCACGCTCTCCGAGTACGGCCTCGAGGGCGAGATCACCCACATCGAGTCTGGCCCCGTGGTCACGCTCTACTCGGTCGAGCTCGCAGCGGGCACGCGCGTGGCGCGCCTCGAGACGATCTCGAAGGACATCGCCCGCGCGCTGCAGGCCCCGAATGTCCGCATCCTTCCGAACCTTGTCGGCCGCACAGCGGTGGGCATCGAGGTGCCGAACAAGCAGAAGGAGAAGGTGCGCCTCAAGGAGCTCATGTCGAGCGGCCATGCCGCGAACATGATGCTGCCGATGTTCCTTGGCAAGGACTCTGCGGGCGAGCCGCTCGTCCTTGACCTCGCGAAGATGCCGCACATGCTCATCGCGGGCACGACGGGCTCTGGAAAGAGCGTGTGCATGAACACGATCATCATGTCGTGGCTCTACACGAAGCGCCCCGACGAGCTGAAGCTCGTGCTCGTCGACCCGAAGATGGTCGAGATGGCGCAGTTCAGCGAGATCCCGCACCTCGCGTGCCCCGTCGTCACAGAGATGTCGAAGGCCGCCGCGATCCTCGAGTGGGCCGTCACCAAGATGGAGGAGCGCTACGAGCTTCTGAAGGAAGCGGGCGTCCGCGACATCCGCAGCTTCAACGAGCTCGGCGAGGCGGAGCTCCGCGAGCGCCTCAGCCCCGCCGACGATGTCGAGTGGGCGAAGATCCCGAAGAAGATGCACTACATGGTCTTCGTGATCGACGAGCTCGCCGACCTCATGATGACGAACAAGGAGGTCGAGCAGTCGATCGTGCGCATCGCGCAGAAGGCGCGCGCGGTCGGCATCCACCTGATCCTCGCGACGCAGCGCCCGCAGGCGACGGTCGTGACGGGCCTCATCAAGTCGAACATGCCGTGCCGCGTGAGCTTCAAGGTGGCGTCCGGTACCGACAGCCGCATCGTGCTCGACCAGAAGGGCGCGGAGCTTCTGCTTGGCCAGGGCGACATGCTGGTCGTCACGCCGAGCCAGACCGATGCGCGCCGCTCGCAGGGCACGCTCGTCGAGGACAAGGAGGCCCGCGCGGTCACCAAGTTCCTGAAGACGGTCGCTGCGCCGAGCTTCGAGCGGCAGCTGCTGACGATCCGCTCCGGCCAGGTCGCGAGTGGCGGCGGTGGCGACGGCGGCGAGGGCGGCGGCGATGCGGGTGGCGAGCGCGATCCGTTGTTCGATTCCGCCGTCGAGATCATGATCGAGTCGGGCCGCGGAAGCGTGTCGCTCCTGCAGCGGCGCCTCGCGATCGGCTACGGACGCGCGTCGCGGCTCGTCGACCAGATGGGCCACGCCGGCATCCTCGGCGAGCACAAGGGCTCTGTGGCGCGCGAGGTCGTGGTGACGATCGAGGAGTGGGCGCGCATGAAGGAGATGCGCGACGAGGCGGAGGCCTCGGGCACCGTGTTCCAGAAGCGCTACGACAACTCCGACGCCGATAGCGAGGCGTTGCGGTTCCACGACGAGGACGAGGACGCGGCGGAAACCGCTCGGCGGTGACCGCGCGGGGCCCGGAAACGGTGCCTGGCACGTGCCGTGAGGTGCCGCGAGCCAGACGGCACGTGCCTGGCACCAGACGAGCTTGACGCAAGTGCCTCCTGTGCTCGAACTTGCGACGACGGGCGCAGGTGCCTGGCACGTGCCTGGCACCTGCCGGCACCAGACGGCACGTGCCAGGCACCGTTTCTACACTTCGAGCCCGCATGGCGACCTTCTTCCCGATCGTTCCCTACGAGATCCGCGGCGAGGGCGACGAGCGCGCCTCGAACGAGCCCGAGCTCGTCATGCGCAAGTGCCTCGAGGACGCGCTGGCGGACAAGCCCTGGATCGTCGTCCAGAACCTCCTCGTGCAGGATCCCGACGCCGTCGGCACGCGCGAACTCGACTTCGTCGTCATCGACCCCGAGCGCGGCCTCCTCATCATCGAGGTGAAGGGCGGCGAC
>JBIKTI010000123.1:0-6930 GCA_044348205.1 Phycisphaerales bacterium
GAACCGTCCACGACGCCGAGCGGGTTGACCCATGCGCTGCGTGAACTGCGACTACATCCTCTGGAACCAGCCTGCGCCCGCCCTCGGTGAGAAGCGCAGCTGCCCCGAGTGCGGCACGGGATACTCGATCCATCAGTACGACTTCGCGGCGGGCCGCGTGCAGTTCTGCTGCGAGCATTGCGGACAGGACTACTACGGCACCTCGGCGCGCGGGCACATCGTGCCCGAGGAGTTCGCCTGCGTGCGCTGCGGCGGGCTCGTCCTCATGGACCGCTGCACGCTGAGTCCTGCGGCGGGCGTCTCCGAGGGCGAGGCCATGCAGCACGCCGAGCTGCCGTGGTTCGAGGCGAAGCCGATCGTCAAGCGCTGGTGGGGGACCACCATCGTCGGCATCACGAAGGGAGTCCACCTTCCTGCGATGCTCGGCGGGCGCGTCGAGCCCATGCAGGCGTCGATCTTCGTCGTGATACAGGCTGCGGTCGTGGGGGTCATGAGCCTCCTGATGGGCATGATGCCCGTCGCGATGGTCGCGGCCGTCGGAGGCGGCACGGTGCAGTCGGTCTCGGGCCAGCTGATCGCGCAGGCCCTGATGTTCGTGCTCACGCCGTTCCTCCTGCTTGGGTCGATCGCGTTCGCGGCAGCGCTCGTGGCCGCAGCGGGCTCGCGCGACGGCCTCGGCTTCCGCCGCGCCTACACGCTGATCGGGTTCTCCTCGGGCGCGCTGATCTTCGGGCTCATTCCCTGCTGCGGCGCGCTGATCGGCTACATCCTGTGGGCGATCCAGGGCTCGTATGCGCTCGCGACCGCCATGCCGCGCGGAAAGGGCGCAGGGGTCGTGGTGCTTGCGATCGTGGGAATGTTCGTCGGCCTCGTGGTGCAGGGCGCGCTCGGGTTCGCGATCGCCTTCGTGCTCTCGGCGCTGTGACGCGTGTCACACCCGCACGAGATCCCACCGTCCGTACTTGAAGCGCGCGAGGAAGAAGAGCCCGCGCAGCGACAGCTCGATCATCAGGCCCCACCAGACGCCCACGAGCCCGTGGCCGAGGTGGATGCCGAGATACCAGGCGAGCGGCAGGCGGATCGCGAAGCAGCTGATGACTGTGATCCCAAGGATCCACTTGGTGTCTCCGACGCCGCGGAGCCCGTTGCGCACGACCATCGCGAGCGCGAAGAAGCCCTGCGCGAAGCCGGCGATCATGAGGAGTTGCGGCACCAGCTCGAGATGCAGCGGGTCCGACGAGATGATCGCCGTGAGCGGGCGCCCGAGCGCGATGAACACCACGCCCATCACGCCCATGATGGCGATCCCGATCAGCGTGCAGCGCCAGATCGCGGCGCGTGCGAGGTCCGTGCCGCCCGCGCCGAGATACTGTCCTGCCAGCGCGCCCGCGGCCGTGCCCATCGCGAATCCAGGGAGAAACGAGAACGCCTCCCACTGCACCGTGATGATGTGGGCGCCGACGAGGCCTTCCTTGGAGTCCGTGCCGATCCCGCGCGCAGCCGCCTGCCCGATGAATCCGAGGACGAAGAGGTTCACCGCCCACATGGCGAGCCCCTCGAAGAAGTTGGGGACGCCGACGCGTGCGATGCGCGACGCCATGCCGCCGTCGAGCCGCAGGTCGTCGCGCTCGAGGCGAAGGTCCTTCACGCCGCGGCGAAGGACGCGCCAGGTGAGCCACGCGCCGACGGCGTAGGACAGGGTCGTCCCCGCGGCGATCCCGAAGACGCCCCACGACGATGGATCGAGCGGCGACGGATTGGGGATCGTGGCTCCGAACGCGCCGATCGAGACTCCCGAGATGAGCCAGGAGCACAGCACATTGACGATGTTGACCCAGAGCGCGATGCGGAAGGGCTGGTGCGCCTCGCCCGCGCCGTGGAGGCACATGCCGCCCACCATCATCACGCCGCAGAAGGGGAGCCCGAGCGCGAGCGTGCGCACATAGGTCACGCAGTGCGCGGTCGCCTCCTGCGAGAGGTTCGAGTAGCGCGCGAGCGGCTCCGCGAGGAGCAGCATGAGGACGCCGACAAGCGCGCCCCACGCGACCGAGAGGATCATCGACTGCCCCAGCGCGCGGTGGCTCTCGCGAAGGTCGCCAGAGCCCATGCCGCGCGCGATGATGGCCTGGCCTCCCACGCCGAGCCCCGTGAGCGCGATGCCGATGAACCACCCGACGAAGCTGCCGATGCCGACGCCGTCCATCGCGGGGCGCGCGATCTCGACTGGGAGGTTTCCCGCGAGCAGCTTGTCGACGAAGCCGACCATCGCGGCCATCGTCTGCTGGAGCAGCACGGGCAGCGCGAGGATCCAGATCGCCTGCGACATGCTCTTGCCCGCGAGCCTTCCCGCCTTGATCACACCGCGCTCGTCGGGGATCGCCTCCTGCTCGAGCGCGACTCCTGTGGCCGACATCGGGTCGTCGGGCGAGGACGCGCTCTCGACGAGGATGCGCTCGGCGAGCGACCCGCGCGCAGACGATGCGTCCTCCTGACGGGGTCTCTCCTCGTCCTTCACCGCTCCACCCGCACGAGCACCGAGAACACTCCAGGCTCCGCGAGCATCGGGATCGCGGCGACGGCATCGGCAAGCGTGATGCGTCGCGAGAGAAGCGCCGACGGATCGACGCGCGCGCGCGCGAGCTGGTCGAGCGCGCTCGCGAGCTCGCCGAATCCCGAGCCGAACATCTCGATCTCGTCGAGCGCGAGGTGCGAGAGGTCGACCGCGACGGGCGCACCTGCGGAGATGCCGCCGACGACCACATGCCCGCGCGGGCCGACCATGCGGCAGGCCGCGCCGATCGTCTCGGGCGAGCCCGTCATGTCGATCACGAGCTCTTGGTCGCCGCGCCTGCCGACCTCGTCGAGCGCACGGTGACGGATCCCGTATTGCGCCGCGATGGAAAGCGTGGCCTCGCGGCGCGCGACGAGTCTGGCAAGCGGGTTCTCCTCGACTGCGACGAGCGCGGCGAGCACCGCGAAGAGGTCGTCGCCGAGGACGCTCACGAAGCTGCGTCCCTCTATGCCGCCGCGTCGGACCGCCTCGATCGCGCGCGCGAGCGCCACCGCGAAGGTCGCGCGTTCCTCGTCGAGCGACGACGGGATCTCGACGCACGACGCGGCGGGAACGGCCGCGAACTCGGCGAGGCCTCCGATCGTGGAATCAAGCCCCGCCACCGAGCGCGCGAGGCAGTGGATGCCGATCCCGCTGTCGCAGCGCTCGCAGATTCCGCACGAAAATACTGGCTGCACGGCCACGCGCGTGCCACGCGCGGGCGCCGGGCCTCCGCAGCGCGACGCATCCTCGACGACGCCGACGAACGATGTGCCGAGGATCCGACGCGCGTCGGCGCCGTCGTCGCTGCCGAGCGCCTGCGCCGCAGCAAGGCCGCGCAGGCTCTCGCGCTCGAACGGCGTCACGAGCGCGTGCGTGATGCGCACGAGGACGAAGCCATCGCGCAGCGCGGGCAGTGGGAGCGTCGTGAGTTCAGCGGCGCCGCTCCGCGCCACCAGGGCGCGCATCTCGCCGGTCGAGGTCCGCGCCATGGTCAGCGCGGCTCCGCTGCATCGGCCGGGCCGGCAGCCGCGGCTCCTGCATCGCGCGGCGCGTCGCTCGTGCGCCGCGGACCCATCACGCGCAGCCCCTCGGGGACATCGGGGTCCTCGAAGACCGCGGGCATCCAGAAGATGAGCCAGTCCCACATGTCCAGCCTGCGCACGAATGTCGGGTACATGTAGATCCGGCCGGTTGCGAAGGGCGTCGCGGTCGAGGCGTAGTGGCGAAGCCACGCGTCCTCGTCGAGCCCGAGGTTCGCGCCCGTCAGCGTGCGCAGCGCATCGACCGCCGCGATGTTCACCGCGAGCTCACGCTGCGAGAGCGCCGCGACGAGCGCCTGGAAGACGGCGGGAGTCTGGTACTGCCCGAGCGCGATCGCGAGTTCCGCGCGCACATCGGGGTCCTCGCTGGTGTCGATGAGACGCGGCCAGATCGAGTCTGCGACGACGGGGTCGTGCAGGCGCTGCAGCGACCTCGCGGCCGCGAGCCGCACCTGGCGGAAGGGGCTCTCGAGGCTCTTCGCGACGAGCACGGCGTCCGAGGCGTCGCCATGTCGGCCAAGCGCCTGCAGCGCAGCCGCACGCACGAGCGGGTCTGGCGCCTCCTCGGCGTAGAGGCGGTAGAGCTTGAGGTAGGGGAGGGCGCCGCCCCATGGCGCGTTCGCGAGGAGCACAGTGCCGCGGCGCGCGTTCTCGCGGTCGTTCGGGTCCGCCGCCCACTGCGCCGCCTCCGCGGGTGTCGGCTGCGAGAAGCTGTCGACGAACTGGCTGAAGTCCGACTGGATCGTGTCGCAGCCGCCGAGAGCGGCAAGCGCGAGGAGCATCGCCGAGACAGTCCGTGTCTGCATGCGCGGAAGGGTACCGAAACAGCGCGCGGGCGTGCGGTCGGACGCGCGCTACCCTGCGCGGATGCCTCTCTCGTACCGCGCGTTCGAACTCGGCGACTTCGCGACCAACGCCTATGTCGTCTGGCAGGAAGGCGGCCCCGCGGACGCCAGCTGGGTGATCGACTGCCCGTATGAACCCGAGGCCATGATCGACTTCATCGAGTCGAAGGGCCTCAAGCCCGCGCTCTGCATCCTCACGCACTGCCACTGCGACCACATCGCTGGTCTCGCGAGGATGCGCCTGCGGCTCGGGCCCGTGAACATCCTCTGCCACCGCGCCGAGAAGGAGTTCAACGAGGACCCGAACCTCAACCTCTCTGGGTTCATCCCGCCCGCCGTCAGCGCGCCGCCCCCCGACGCGTGCCTGAACGGGGGGGAGATGCTCGAGCTTGGGAGCCACTACTTCCGGGTGCTCCACACCCCGGGCCACTCGCCGGGCGGGATCGCGCTCTGGTGCGAGGAACTCGCGCTCGCGATCGTCGGCGACACGCTCTTCGCGGGCTCAATCGGGCGGATCGACTTCCCGACCAGCGACCCCGAGGCCATGCGGGCGTCGCTCGGGCTTCTGATGCAGTTGCCCGACGAAACGCGGGTGCTTCCAGGCCATGGCCCCGAGACCACCATCGGCGCCGAGCGCCGCTCGAACCCGTTCCTGCGCCCCGAAGCATTCTGAACACACCGCGCGCGCCCCGCAGCGGGCGGCGCTTGGTCTTATACTCTCCGCCCTATGCCGTACACCATCACCCCCGGCGAAGGCTTCGGCCTTGATGTCGAGGACACGGACTACCTCAAGGACCACTTCCAGGCGCCCGACCGCTGGGTGCTGAACTTCGGTCCGCAGCACCCAGCGACGCACACGACGCTGCGGCTTGTGCTTGAGCTCGATGGCGAGCGCATCGCCCGCTGCACCCCGCACATCGGGTACCTGCACTCGGGCTTCGAGAAGCTCGGCGAGCACCACGACTACAACCAGTATGTCTGCACGGTCAGCCGGATGGACTACATCTCGCCGATCGTGAACGACATCGCGTGGCACCACGCTGTCGAGAAGCTCTTCGGGATCGAGCTGACGCCGCGCGCCAAGGTCGTGCGCACGATCATGTGCGAGCTCGGCCGCATCCAGAACCATCTCCTCTGCGTTGGAGCAGCGGCGCTCGACCTCGGTGCGTTCACGGGCTTCCTCTACGGGTTCAACGAGCGCGAGTTCATCTACGACATCGTCGAGTACATCTCGGGCCAGCGCTACCACCCCGACTGGACCCGCGTCGGCGGCGCGTGGCGCGACATCCCCGACGACGAGGTCTTCAAGCGGATGGTGCGGAACTTCATCGATGTCCGCCTTCCAAAGGCGATCACAGACCTCGAGACCCTCTGCAACCGCAACCGCATCTTCGTAGACCGACTCGACGGCGTCGGCGCGGTCACCAAGGAAGACGCGCTCCAGTGGGGCCTCACGGGCCCGAACGCGCGCTGCGCGGGCGTCCGCCGCGATGTCCGCAAGGACGACCCGTATCTCTGCTTCGCCGACAACTGGGACGGCGAGGGCGCGGAGCGCGTGAAGTTCTCGATCGCGATCGCAAGCGCGGGCTGCAGCCTCTCGCGCTACCTCGTTCGCCTCGAGGAGATCAAGCAGTCCGCGAAGATCATCGACCAGCTCATCGACAGGCTCCCTGGCGGCTCGATCAACGCGGTCGCCGACGGCAAGATGGGCGTGCCCGACAAGGCCGATGTCTACGGCTCGATCGAAGGCGTGATCCAGCTCTTCGAGCTCTACATGCACAACCGCGGCTTCGACACGCCCGTCGGCGAGACCTACGGCGCGATCGAGAGCCCCAACGGCGAGCTCGGCTACTACATCGTCGCAGACGGCACGAAGTACCCGTTCCGCGCGCGCACGCGTCCGCCGTGCTTCATGAACTACCAGATCTTCCCGAAGATGATCGAGGGCCATCAGCTCGCGGACATCGTGGCGGTGCTCGGGTCGCTCAACATCATTGCGGCTGAACTAGATAGATGAGCGGTCGCGGCTGCGGCGAAGTTTGAGCGGCCGCTGCTGCGGCGAAGTTTGAGCGGCCGCTGCTGCGGCAGCGGCCTCTGGTGCTTGTAGGGCGAATCGAACGGCGTGTGCAACACGAAGCGAAGTTAGGACCAACATGAGCTGGACGACCAAGCCATCCGCCACCACCAAGATCCCCACCCGCGCCGAGCCCTACTGCACGGCCGCGATGAAGGACCGCTGGACCAAGGACATCCTCCCGCGCTATGCGACGAAGCAGGGCGCGCTCCTGCCGATCCTCCACGAGATCCAACACGAGTACCGCCACATCCCGTACCAGGCGATGGTCGAGATCGCGTCGTTCCTCTCGATCAAGCCCGCGGATGTGATGGACACCGTGACCTTCTACGAGGAGTTCCACACAGAACCCGTCGGCAAGTGCGTCATCGGCATCTGCCAGTCGATCGCCTGCGAGGTCTGCGGCCACCAGAAGCT
>JBIKTI010000124.1:0-6918 GCA_044348205.1 Phycisphaerales bacterium
GATGAACGAGATGCCCCCCGCGGTCGCAGCGACCAATGTCGCCCCTGGGCCGCAGATGGATCTTCCTGCGGGCGTGACCGCCGAGGATCGCGACGGCACCATCGTGCTGACCATCGAAGGCGATGTCCTCTTCGATTCGGGCAAGGCGACCCTCAGGAGCGAGGCCAAGCGCACGCTCGACAAGGTCGTCAGCGAGATCAACAAGAACTACCCCGACAACCAGCTCCGCCTCGCCGGCTTCACCGACACCGATCCCATCAGGAAGAGCGGCTTCAAGACGAACTACCACCTCGGGTTCGAGCGTGCGTACAGCGTCGGCGAGTATGTGACCTCGAAGGGCGTGAAGGATTCCCGCATCGAGTATTCCTCGTTCGGGCCGCACCAGCCGCGCGCGACCAAGAAGGAGTCGCGCCGCGTCGAGATCGCGATCGTCGACTCATGATCGTGTGATTGAACGCAGTGTGCCGCGCCGGTCGGCGACGAATCGACGCAACGAACGCGCCCCGCATGGCGGGGCGCGTTCTTTTTTCCGTGAATCCTGCTGCACCCATCCATGCGGGCTACTCGCCGAACAGCTCCACGCCGATTCCCTCGGCACGGACCTTGTCGATGAGGAGATTCAGCTTGACAAGCGCGTCGTCGAGCCGCTTCGCAGCGTCGGCGAGGCTCTCGTAGAGCGCAGGATCGTTCACCAGGCGCCCGACCGTGCCGTCGCCCGTGCGCGCCGCGTTGACGAGCCTGTTGATCTCGTCGAGCGCTGACGCGGCGCGGTCGAGGACGGGCAGGGCGCCCGCCTTCAGCTCGTCCGCGTCCTTCGCAAGCGAATCCGCGAGTGCGCCGATCCTGTTGGCCGTGATCGTCGCGTCCCGCATCAGCTCGCTCGCGCCGTGGGCGGTGTCGCGGATGTCCGTGCGAAGCTGCTCGTCGTCGAGCCACGACTGCGCGCTGGCGAGCGCGCCCTCGGCGGTCGCGAGCGTCTGGTTGAGCCTGCGAATCGCGCCGCGCACGCTCTCGGGGTCGGGCGCCGCGCCGTCGGCGGGCGCCTCCACCAGCGCGTTGAGGTTCTTCGCCAGCACGCCGATCTCATCGAAGGTCTTGACGATCGGCTGCACGCGGAGGTCGAGCTGCTCGATGATGCGCTCGTCGAACGACTGCGACCGGCCCGTGAGGGTCACGGTCCCATCGATCTTGTAGTGCTGCACGGGGTCGCGCAGCGGCAGCGCGGCCGTGAACTCGAGGCGCGCGCCCGAGCCCAGGAGCGACGACTGGATGCTCGGCGTGCTCGGGTCGGGGATGCGCGCGCCCTCGTCGATCCCCGCGACCACGAGCACGGGGCGCTCGCGGTCGCCCCAGATCACAACGCGCTCGATCGCTCCGATCGGCACGCCGTTCAGCGTGACGAGGCTTCCCTTGCGAAGCCCTCCCGCCTCGTTGAGCGCGACCTGCACCTGCCAGCGGTTTGCGAAGAAGGGCTCGATCTCCCCGAAGAGGAAGAGCATCGCGCCCGCGCTCCCGAGGGCGCCGATGGTGCAGACTCCGACGAGCACATTGCGAACGCGTTCTCTCAAAGGTCACCTCCACTTGTCCCCGTCGGACGCTTGCCCGGCGCAAGCCCGCCATCGTTCCGCGAAGCACCGAATCCGCCCGCTCCCTTGACCCGCGCCGCGTCGACATTCGCGGAAGTCACCTCGCGGATCGCCTTCAGTTCATCGTCGCTGGCCTCGCCGCGGAGGAAGCGCGCCACCACGGGATTGGTGGAGCGGCGGAAGTCCTCGGGCGTCCCCTCCGCGACCACCTGTCCCTCGTGGAGCATCACCATGTGGTCCGCCACCTTGAAGGCGCTCGCGAGGTCGTGCGTGACCACGATGCTCGTCACTTTGAGCTCGTGCTCGAGCTTGAGGATGAGTTCGTTGATGACATCCGAGCGGATCGGGTCGAGGCCCGTCGTCGGCTCGTCGTAGAGGATGACCTTTGGGCCGAGCACGATCGCGCGGGCGAGCGCCACGCGCTTCTGCTGCCCGCCAGAGAGCTCCGAGGGATACTTCTCGATCGTCTCCTCGAGCCCGACGAGGCGAAGCACGCGGCGCACGCGGTCCTCTTCGCCGGGCACCTCGTGCCCCTCGAGCTCGCGCAGCGGAAACGCGATGTTCTCCCGCACCGTCATCGAGTCAAAGAGCGCGCCCTGCTGGAACAGAAAGCCGAACTCGCGCCGCACCGGGCCGAGCTTCCGCTCGGACAGGAGGTCGACGCGCACGCCTTCATAGTGGACGCTTCCCGCATCGGGCCGCAGGAGGCCGATGAGATGCTTGAGGAGCACGCTCTTGCCGCAGCCGGACGGTCCGAGCACGACGGTCGTGCGCCCGCGCGGGAACGCAAGCGTGACGCTGCGAAGCACGCGCTGCCTTCCGAAGCTCTTCACAAGCCCCTCGACGCGCACGGGCGCATCGGCCTGCCCATCGGGCGCGGCGGAAGGAGGCGGGGAGTGTCGCTCTGCGGTCGGCATCGAAGTATGATCGGGGCAGTGATACCCGAACCGCAAGTCACGGTCACGCACGAAGGCCCGGTCTTCAGGGTCGAGCGGTGGACGAGTTCCTCCGCCGGGCGCCCCGTCGTCAAGGATGTGGTGCGCCACCCTGGCGCCGTCGCCGTGGTCGCGATCCGCGACGATGGGCGACTGGTGCTTGTGCGCAACAGGCGCATCGCGGTCGGGCGGCAGCTGCTCGAGTTCTGCGCAGGGAAGCTCGAGCGGGGCGAGGAGCCGCGCGCGGCGGCGCTCCGCGAGCTCGAGGAGGAGACGGGCTACAGCGCCCACGCGATCGAGCCCCTTGGCGCGTTCTTCACATCCCCTGGGTTCAGCGATGAGCGCATGCATGTCTTCCTCGCCTGGGGGCTTCGGCCCGTTCCGCCGAGGCCCGAGCCAGGCGAGGACCTCGAGGTGGTCGTGATGACCCGCGACGAGCTCGTGGCCGCGATCGCGCAGGGGCTCGTCGAGGACGGCAAGACGCTGGGGGCGTATCTCCTCTGGACGCTCGCTGCGAGGTCGCGCCCCATCGGGCTTGCGATCGAGAGTCCGTTCGACTGCGACGAGACTGGCGACGAGACCGGCGGCGAGACTGACGGCGAGACTGACGGTGAGGTGCGCCGATGAGCGCGTGGGAGGATCCCGACGAGCGCGTCCGCCCCGTCGGGTTCGGCGGAGACTGGCGCGGCACCAAGCCCACCTTCAACGACCCCATGTCGTGGTCGTTCCCGATCTTCCGCGTCGCCCGTATCAGCGTCAGGCTGCATGTCTTCTTCCTCGTCTTCGTCCTTGCCATGGTCGCGCGCGCAGCTGCGACGGGGGGTGGCGGCGCCTTCGGCCTCGCGCCGACCTTGCTGGGCCTTGCCGCGCTCTTCGGCGTGATCCTGCTTCACGAGTTCGGGCATTGCGTGGCCTGCAGGGCCGTGGGCGGCCGTGCGGACGAGGTGCTTCTCTGGCCGCTCGGCGGGCTCGCCTCGTGCGAACCGCCCGCGCGCCCCAACGCGCATCTGTGGACTGCGCTCGGCGGGCCCCTCGTGAATGTCGCCATCATGGCCCTGCTGACGCCCCTCATCGGGCTTCGCACAGGGCACTGGTTCGGCGTGGCTCTTCCGAACCCGTTCGACCTCGGCGCAATGTTCCAACGGGTCGATCCGGGCGTCGGAACGGGTGGTGGCGTCTTCGGCGGCGTGCTGCCCGAGCCGTTCGGCGGCTGGCTTGAGATGCTCGTCCTCCTGACGAACGCGATCGCGTGGCTTCTCCTTGTCTTCAACCTGCTGCCGATGTTCCCGCTCGACGGAGGACGCATCGTGCAGGCGATCCTGTGGCGACGCCGCGGGTACGCCCGATCGATGCGCGCTGCCTGCCGCAGCGGGCTTGTGGGCGCTGTGATCCTCTGCATCGTGGCGCTCGCCTCGGACAGCACGATGCTCCTCGCGATCGCGCTCTTCGGCGGAATCGTCTGCTACACCACGGTGCGGCAGGTCGACCACGAGCGCGACATGCTCGGGTTCGAGGCGGACCCGTCGGAGCTCGCTGCGTTCGAGGAGGAACTGGCGGCCGAGCGCGAGCCAGAGGTGCGCACGGCCCGACCCGCCCCGCGCGATGCGAAGCGCGCGATCGACGCGGACGCGGAGATCGACGCGATCCTCGACAAGATCGCGCGCCTGGGGATCGGGAGCCTCACGGCCTCCGAGCGCGAGGTCCTGGCGCGCGAGACGGAGCGCAAGCGGGATGGCGGGAAGGGCGATCGCCGCAGCTGACGGCGCGCCGCGCGTTCTGCGGTCCGTGAAGTCCCTACACTCCGCGCCCGATGGGAATCTCGGACAGGGACTACTCGCGCATCACTCCGCCGAAAGGCTCGCGAAGCCGCGGCATCCGCCGCTCGCCGCTTGCGGGGCTCGCGTCACTTTCCGCAAACTCGATCCTGATCGCCATCTGCTGCCTCATCTTCTTCATCGACGAGCGGCTGGCGAAGGTGCCCGTCCAGCTCACCGAGTGGCAGGTGAACCCTGCGCAGGTCGAGGCCTTCAACGACATCCGCCGCGCGCGGTCCCAGACGACCTCTGTGCACCTCCCCGCGAACGCGCAGGGTGTGGGGATCGTCCTCGTGTACCCGGGCCGCATGCCGCCCGAACTCGTCTTCCAGGTCGATCCGATCGCGCAGGCGCAGTACCTCCTCGTGTCGCCGCTGCGCGCCTGGCTTCAGTTCACGACGGCTCAGGCGATCTTCTCGCTCGAGCCCGACGGATCGATGCAGGGGCTCCAGTTCTGGCGGTTCGTCGGCTACGGCTTCCTCCATGTGGGGCTCGCGCATCTCTTCTTCAACATGATGGGGCTGTGGATCTTCGGCGGCATCGTCGAGGAGCGGTTCGGCCGCAGGCGGTTCCTCGCGATCTTCGGCTTCAGCGTGGTGACGGGCGCGCTCCTCTTCCTCATCCTGAACGCGCTCGGCATCGCGTTCGCGCCCGAGGGCGGCATCTCGATCCCAGGGCTTCTCTCGAGCGATCCGTACACGCCGCTCGTCGGCGCAAGCGCGGGCGTCTACGGCATCATCCTCGCTGCGGCGTGGCTTGCGCCCGACGAGGAGATCATGCTCTTCTTCGTCCTCCCCATCAAGCTGCGCATCCTCGCGCTCTTCCTGATCGGGCTGTCGGTGTGGACGCTTCTTTCGTCTGGGCAGAACGCAGGCGGAGAGGCCGCGCACCTCGGAGGCGCGATCGCAGGGTGGTGGATCGCGAGCCGTCCGCACCTCCTCGACGACTTCTTCGATCTCCTCGGGCGACGGCTGAAGCCCGCGCACAGCGCCGACACCCGCGAGATCGACCGCATCCTCGACAAGGTGCGCGAGCAGGGGCTCGGCGCGCTGACGGAGCGCGAGCGGTCGAGCCTGCGCAACGCGAGCGACACGCAGAGGAAGGCCGATGACGCAAGGCGCTGATGCGATCCGCTTCACGGTCCGCGCGCGTTCGGCCTCGTGCGCGGCGCGGCTCGGCACGGTCGAGACGCCACACGGCGCGTTCGAGACGCCCGCGTTCATGCCCGTCGCGACCGCCGCGACCATGAAGGGACTGACGCCCGACCAGATCCGCTCGACGGGTTCGCAGATCATCCTGAACAACGCCTACCACCTCATGCTGCGGCCGACGGCGGAGCGCGTGGCGCACTTCGGCGGCTCGCACGCGTTCATGCGCTGGGACGGGCCGATCCTCACCGACTCGGGCGGTTTCCAGGCGTGGTCGATGTCGGAAGGCACGAAGGTGCGCGAGGAGGGCGTCGAGTTCCGCTCCTTCATCGACGGCTCGAAGCTGCTCCTCACGCCCGAGCGCTCGATCGAGGTGCAGAACCTGATCGGCGCCGACATCATCATGGCGTTCGACGATTGCCCGCCTGCGCGCGCGCCTGCTGAGGCGCCAAGCGACCCGCAGCTGTCGCGCAAGCGCCGTTCGAAGCCCGAGGAGCACCGCAGGCGCCTCGAGGAGGCGATCGATCGCACCGCGCGCTGGCTCGGGCGCTGCGTGGCGGCGCACGCGCGGCGCGACCAGGGGCTCTTCGGCATCGTGCAGGGGGGCACGGACCTCGAACTCAGGCGCCGCTCCATCGAGCAGGTCTGCGCCTTCGACCTGCCTGGTTTCGCAATCGGCGGCGTGGCTGTCGGGGAAAGCCCCGCCGAGATCCACGCCACCGTCCGCGCGGTCGCGCCGCTTCTCCCGGGCGACCGCCCGCGCTACCTGATGGGCGTCGGATACGAACGCGATATTCTCGAGGCGGTCCGGGCGGGGGTCGACATGTTCGACTGCGTCCTGCCCACGCGGAACGGCCGCAAGGGCTACGCCTTCACCTCGCAGGGGCCGCTCAGGATCCGCAACGCCTGCCACGCCCTCGACCAAGGGCCGCTCGACCCCGCCTGCGACTGCCTCGCGTGCGCGGGGGGGTTCTCGCGAGGTTATCTGCGCCACCTCTTCATGGCCGAGGAGATGCTCGGGCCGACCCTGCTCAGCATCCACAACATCCGCCACTTCCAACGGCTGATGGTGGACATACGGACGCGAATCCGTGATGATGCGTGGCTCGACCTCGAGCGCCGCTGGCCGGTGCTGCGTGGGGGCTCGGCGGGCGCAGTGCCCGACGCGGATCCCCCCGCGGCGGCTGAGGATGGCGCGCGCGGCGAGGAGGGCGATCGCGCCTGATGGCGCGCCCGCGCACTCGTTGTCCACACCGCCGCACCGCAATCCGATCGCATCCACGACCATGCCACACGACCTCACGACGGGCGCCATCGAGGCGACTCTTCCGACCGCAACCTTCCCCGCGCTGCTCCTTCAGGACGGTCCGCCCGTCGCGGGCACGCCGCTCGCGCCTGCAGGCGGCACGGCCGCTCCAGGTGGTGCGGGTGGCGC
>JBIKTI010000125.1:0-6893 GCA_044348205.1 Phycisphaerales bacterium
CGGCATCGCCTGCGGCTCGCGCGAACCATTCAGCGCCACGATCACGCGCTCGTCGCCAAGCGTGCGCTCGAAGACCCACAGGTTCCGCGCGTCGTCGGCGAGAAGCGTCTTGAACGCGCCCCGTCGCAACACCTCGCTCTCGCGCCGCAGCGCGATCAGCGCGCGATACGACTCAAGATGCCCCTCGCGGATCCGCTCCTCGGGGTCGTCGTTCGGCGGCAGGTCCGCCCACAGCATCGGCTTGCGGCAGAACGGGTCGTCGCTTCCCCACATGCCGACCTCGTCGCCGTACCAGACCATCGGCGCACCGACATAGGTCATCTGCACGGCTACCGCGAGCAGCGCGCGGCGATACGCCTCGTCGGACGGCTTCGCGCCGTTGTAGCTTGACCCCGGCCGCTCGCTGTTCGCGCGGTCGTATCCACGCCCGGGGTTCGCGATCATCGACACGAGCCGGTCGGTGTCGTGCCCCGCGAGCAGGTTCTGCATCACGGCGGTCGCCTGCTCGGGATACGCAAGGCGCACGGCCTGCAGGCGACGATCAAGTTCGCTCGGCTTGATCTCACCCGAAACCCACTGGACGACCGGCATCGCAAACTGGTAGTTCATCACCGCGTCGAACGACCGCCCGTCGAGCCAGCGGTCGGCGCGCTTCCAGATTTCGCCCACGATGTACGCATCGGGATTCACGCCCTTCACGACGCCCCGCCACTCGCGCCAGAACTCGATCGGCACCTCGTTCGGCACATCGAGCCGCCAGCCGTCGACGCCATCCGACGGGTCGCCGTCGCCGTTCGGGTCCATCCACCGCCGCGTGACCGCGAACACATGGTCGCGCACGGCGGCGCTCCTGAACCCCGTCTGCGTCTTCGCAAACTCAGGCAGCTGCCCGAACCCCGCCCAACCGCGGTACTTGAACGGCTCGAAGCTCTCGATCTCGAACCAGTCTGCGAACGGCGACTCCTTGCCGCGCGCGCGCACATCCGCGAACGCCACATGCGTGTCGCCGACATGGTTGAACACGCCGTCGATGATCACGCGGAAGCCGCTTGCCTTGAGTTCGCGCACGACCGCGAGAAACAGCCGATCGCTCTCGTTGAAGCCCCAGCTCGATGGGTCAAGCAGGTCCTCGTTCGCGCTCGACATCATCGCGTCGCCCTTCGTGCCGAAGTTGTCGTCGATGTGCACGAAGGTCGTCGCGTCGTACTTGTGATGGGTCGAGGCCTCGAACACGGGGTTCAGGTAGATCGCGTTCACGCCGAGCGCCTTCAGGTATGGAATGCGCGCGCGCAGGCCCTCGAGGTCGCCTCCGTAGTGGCGGTTGAACACAGCCCACTCCCAGAAGGTCTGCCCGCCCTCCGTCTCCCATGGGCTCATCGCGCGCCACGCGCTCGTCCACGGCCGCGTGTTCGGCGGGTCGTTCATGTCGTCGCCGTTCGCAAAGCGGTCGAGCATGATCTGGTACCAGATCGCGTCGCGCGCCCAGTCGGGCGTTGCGAAACCGTCAACCACGCGCTGCTCGGTCGGCATGTCGCTTGCGGCGCGCCCGAGCACCAGCACAGAGTTGAAGCCGTCGTGGCCGTCGGGCTCGCGCGTGGGGTTCGCGGGGTCCGCGATCCACTTCCCGTCGACCACGAACTTGTACGGGTAGCGGCCGTCCTCGAGCTCGAGCGTGACGCGGAAGAACCCGTCGCCCATCCGCTCCATCGGCGTGCGCGTGGGACTCCATCCGTTGAACTCGCCAGCAAGGAAGACGGTGGATTCCGCGCGTTCGGGGCGATGCGCGAAGGTCACCCGCGCGCGCCCGCCCGCCGCCTGCTCGATCTCGATCGACGCCGGAAGCACGGGCGCCTCGGGCGGCGTGGACGCTGGCGACGCAGTGATCGAAGAGAGCGCGAGAAACGCACTCGCACAGAGGATTCGCAGCGCGGCTCGGTTCATGATTCATTTATACTCGCGCCCCATGCCCGACGAGCGCTCAGGCACGCCATGGACCTTCGGTTTCGCCGTTCGCGCGGCGCTTGTTGCAGTTGCGGCGGCGCTTGTCTTCGCGGCGTTCGCGCGCGTGGCCTACCGCACCGTGGCACGCGCAGACGCGAAGGCGGGCGAGATCGTCCTCACCGTCATGCACTGGTCGGGCGAAGGCGGACAGGAAGAGGACAAGATCGTCGAGGACTCGCTGCGCGCCTTCGAGGCCGCGAACCCAGGCGTGCGCGTGAAGCGCCTGAACCCGGGCGACGCTGGCAGCTTCTACACCAAGCTCCAGACCATGATGGCAGCGGGCGAGCCGCCCGATGTCTTCTATGTCGGCTACGAGCGCGTCGCGAACTTCGCGAGCCTTGATCTCCTGCGGCCGATCGATGAGTTCGTCGCCCGCGAGGAGGCCGCGCGCGCCGCAGGCGACGCAACGGCGCTCGACCTCGCGGCGTTCTACCCGCAGACGGTCGACGCCTTCCGCTTCGACGGTTCGCGCGTGGGCACGGGCACGCTCTACGGCGTCCCGAAGGACTTCACCACCGTCGGGTTCTACTACAACAAGGATCTCTTCCGCGAGGCCGGCATCCCCTTCCCCGCAGACGACTGGAGCTGGGACGACTTCATCGCGAAGGCCCGCGCGCTCTCGAAGCTGAAGGCGAAGGACGGCGAGCCGATCACGGGCAGCGAGTTCGTGACCTGGCCCGTGATGGCGCGCACCTATCTGCGCACGGAGGGTGCGGAGGCGATCGACGACGCGCTCGAGAAGATCCGCATCGAGGAACCGCGCGCGATCCGCGCGCTCGAGACGCTGCGCGCATGGCGCCACGACGAGACAGGCACGCTTACGAGCGGCAAGAGCAAGATCGCGACGGGCGCGAGCGTCTTCCTCGGCGGCAAGGTCGGCATGGCGGGGCCGTTCGGGCGCTGGGTCGTGCCGAGCTACCGCAGCATCCCTGCGGCTGCGGATGGCGGCTTTGAGTGGGATTTCGCACCGCTTCCGCGCGGAAGCGCAGAGGCGAACTGCGTGCTCACCGTCAGCTGGTCGATGGCGCGCGACACGCCGCACCCCGAGGAATCGTGGAAGCTCATCAAGTGGCTGACGAACGCGGAGAGCCAGGCGGCGAACGCGCGGCTCGGGCTCGCAGTTCCCACGCTGAAGTCTGTGGCGGAAAGCCCCGCGTTCCTCGATGCGACGCTGCCGCCCGCCAACAACCAAGGCTATCTCGACGCGATCCCAGAGGCGTCGGTCATCGCGTGGCCAGCCGACCCGAGCTTCGAGCAGATCTTCGGCTCGACCATGGACCGCGGGCTCAAGACGGGCGACCTCACGGTGCAGCAGGCCATCGCAGAGTTCAACGACAAGTGGAGGACGCATGTCGAGTTTGTCCCGGGCGGCACGAGCCCGCCGCCCGTGGCGTGGCGCGAATGGACGCTCGGCGGCGTCGCGCTGCTTGGCGCGTTCGCGGCGACGATTGCCTATCTCCTGCTGCGCGCGCCGAAGGGATTGAACGCGCGGCGCGAGGAACGCGCGGGCTTCCTGCTGGCATCACCGTGGGTCGTCGGGTTCCTCTTGTTCATGGCGTTCCCGATCCTCCTCTCGCTCATCCTCTCGATGACGAACTGGAAGGGCATCGGCCCGCTCGCGAGCGCCGACTGGGTGGGCACCGACAACTACGCGCAGCTTCTTGCCCGCGACGCGCGCTTCCACACCTCGTTCAAGGTCACGCTCTACTACGCGCTTCTCGCCGTGCCCGTCGGGCAGATGCTCGCGCTCCTCGCGGCGGTCGTGATGATGCAGAAGGTGCGGGGAATCGCCTTCTTCCGCGCAGCGTGGTATCTGCCGAGCGTCCTCGCGGGCGTGGGCGTGGCGATCCTCTGGCGCTGGATCTTCGACTCGGAGGGCGGGCTCCTGAACCGCGCGCTCGAGGTCGTCGGCATCGCGGGCCCCGAGTGGTTCGGCAAGGACGCTGCCGCCTTCGGCGCGCCCGCCTTCGCGATCATGAGCTTCTGGCTTGTGGGCGGCTCGATGATGGTCTATCTCGCGGGTCTCCAGCAGATCCCGCGCGAGCTCTACGAAGCAGCCGAGATCGACGGCGCGGGCCCCGTGCGCCGCTTCTTCCGCGTCACGATCCCGATGCTGTCGCCGGTGATCCTCTTCAACCTGATCATGGCCGTGATCGGCTCGTTCCAGGTCTTCACGCAGGCGTTCGTGATGACAGGCGGCGAGCCAGGCGACCTCACGCGCTTCTATGTCCTCTACCTCTACAACAAGGCGTTCGAGCTCTACGACATGGGCTACGCGAGCGCCATGGCGTGGATCCTGCTTCTGATCGTGCTGGTGCTCACGGGCATCATCCTCAAGACGAGCGCGCGCGTCGTCTACTACGAAAGCCTGCGCAAATGAAGCGTTCTCCGCTCGCCAACGCCGTGCTCTGGTTCGTGCTCGTCATGGGCACGGCGGCGTTCGTGTTCCCCTTGTGGTGGATGGCGGTCGTGAGCCTCGAGACTCCCGCGCGCGCGGAGGCCGCCGTGACGGGCAGCGCGGGCATCGCGCTCTTCCCGCCCGATCCGCAGCCCGCCAACTACCTCGACGCGATCCGCGAGACGGGCAGCACGCCGTGGATGGGCTTCATCGACGCGCTCTCGAACTCGATCGTGGTGACGGTGCTCGTCGTGATCGGCACGGTGCTCTCGTCGAGCCTCGTCGGCTACGCCTTCGCACGCCTGCGCTTCCGCGGCAGCACGCCGCTCTTCCTCGTCATGCTCGGCACCATGATGCTGCCAGGCCAGGTGACGATGATCCCGCTCTTCCTCCTCTTCCGGCAGTTCGGCTGGATCGACTCGATCCTGCCGCTCGTGGTGCCCGCGTTCTTCGGCAACGCGTTCTTCATCTTCATGTACCGCCAGTTCATCGCGCAGATCCCAGAGTCGCTCGTCGAGGCCGCGCGCGTCGACGGGCTTGGCCACCTCGCGATCTGGTGGAAGATCATGCTTCCGCTCTGCCGCCCCGTCACAGCGATCTGCGCGGTGTTCACATTCATCGGCACCTGGAACGACTTCCTCGCGCCGCTGATCTACCTTCACTCCGACGAGAACGCGACGCTCGCCGTCGCGCTCAACGGCTTCAAGAACCAGTACGGCGGGCTCGAGGATGTCCATCTCCTGATGGCGCTCTCGGTGCTCACCATGCTTCCCTGCATCATTCTCTTCATCGCCGCGCAGAAGACCTTCGTCGAAGGCCTTGCGCGCGGCGCGGTGAAGGGCTGAGGACCCAACGATGGCAACCGTCAAGCTCACCAAGGTCGACAAGGTCTACGCAGGCGCAAACGGCGCAGAGGTGCGCGCGGTCGACGGCGTCGACCTCGCGATCCGCCACGGCGAGTTCTGCGTGCTCGTCGGCCCGTCTGGCTGCGGCAAGAGCACGACGCTGCGCATGATCGCGGGCCTCGAGGAGATCACGGCAGGCGTCCTCGAGATCGACGGCGCGCGCGTGAACGACCTTCCCGCGAAGGATCGCGACATCGCGTTCGTCTTCCAGAACTACGCGCTTTATCCGCATCTCACGGTCGGCGAGAACATCGCCTTCGGCCTCGAGACGCGGCGCACGCACCGCAGCGGCCTCGTCGCGGCGCTCTCGGGCGCTGGCAGCGCGCGCGCCGCGGAGACCGCGGAGATCAAGACACGCGTCGCGGAAGTCTCGAAGACGCTCGGCCTCGACACACTCCTCCACCGCTATCCGCGCGAACTCTCGGGCGGCCAGCGCCAGCGCGTCGCGGTCGGCCGCGCGATCGCGCGCGACCCGAAGGTCTTCCTGTTCGACGAGCCGCTCTCGAACCTCGACGCGCGCCTGAGGATCGAGACGCGTACCGAGCTGCGCATGCTGCACCGGCGGCTCGGCGCGACGATCGTCTATGTGACGCACGACCAGGAGGAAGCGATGACCCTCGCCGACCGCCTCGTCGTCATGCACAAGGGGAAGATCCAGCAGAACGCGAGCGCGCAGGAGTGCTACGACCTTCCCGCGAATCGCTTCGTCGCGGGCTTCATCGGCACGCCGCCGATGAATATCGTCGACGGCCGCGTCGAGGGCGGCGAATTCGAGTCGAACGGCGTGCGCATGCCCGTCGGCCGCCTCATGGCGCCGCGCAGCTGCGCCCTCGGCGTGCGCCCCGACCGCATGCGGCTTGTGCGCCCGAACTCCGACCACTCGATCGCGGCCACCGTCGCCGCCGTCGAGCGCCTCGGCGACCGCACAGACATCGCGCTCGACAGCGCGTGGGGGCGGCTGCTTGCGCGCGTGAACGCGGACGATGCAGCGCATGTGCGTGAAGCCGACGCGGTGGGCGTCGCCTTCGACGCCGCGCATGTCCACCTCTTCACGCCAGGCGAGTGCGGGGCGCGGATCTGAGCGGCGAGGTTGAGCGATCGCCGCTGCGGCGGCGTTGTTCGAGCGGTCGCCGCTGCGGCGGCTCCCTTTGGTGCTATTGAGGTCTGGGGTGCCCGCATGCTTCAGCACGCGGAACGAATGATGTCCGCCGTCGACTCCGACGATCGTGATTCACGCCACCGGAGGCCGAAATCATGAGTGCCCGTCAGACGGAGTCTGGACGAAGTCCAGACGCAGTCTGCGGAACGGATGATGTGGGAGTCGACTCCGACGGTCCCAGTTCCGTGGACTTCGTCCAAGGAATGGATGGTGTCAGCCGTCGACTCCGACACGAACGGTTCCGCAGACTTCGTCTGCGGGCACTCATGGTCGGCCGACTCCGACGATTCTGATCCACGCCAACGGAGGCCGAAATCATGAGTGCCCGTCAGACGGAGTCTGGACGAAGTCCAGACGCAGTCTGCGGAACGGATGATGTGGGAGTCGACTCCGACGGTCCCAGTTCCGTGGACTTCGTCCAAGGAATGGA
>JBIKTI010000506.1:0-19478 GCA_044348205.1 Phycisphaerales bacterium
ACAGTCCAGGCTCATTCGGTGAGCTACTCAGGCGCCGTAGCACTTTTGGTAGCACTCAGGGAGAAGACATGAACATCCATATCCAAGATCAAGATCTGCCCATGCTGCTCAAAATGGTGGAACGCGGCTGGTCCAGCGGCGATCTGGCTGAGTACCTCGAGGCCGATCAAATCGTGTCATGCGAGCGCGTGCTGACTGCCTTGGGGCTTATTGCGACTCAGGATCCTGCGCCAACAGGCCACCCAGGCCAACAGCACCAACCGGCACCATCAAAGGCCTAGTGCGGCGAATGAACTGATCCAGCACCGCTTCCGGCGTTTCACCGCGGGCGGCGGCGCGTTTTTGCAGCAGCTGCTCAAACGTGCTCATCATGGACACCGGAGGCGAGCCCAAGCCTGTCACCGGGCCGGCGCCCAACCACAGCGCAGCTTGTCCTGGGGCCGGTAGCACGCCCATGGCGTCCGACAGCTTCTGGTTCAGTTGCTCGAGTGCTTGGTACTCCGTCTTTGTCGGCGCGCCTTCAAACCAGGTGGCTGGGATCTTGTCCCACTTGATGTTGTTGCTCTTGACGAACTCACGCGGGCTGAATGTCTTGGGGTCCCAGGCGCCATAGGCTTTTTCGTTCCACCAGGACGGCGCCCCTGCTTGCGTGTCTTCCAGGCGCTTTGCCACCCACTCCGGGTCGCGTGAAGCCATGCCCCAGGCGCGGATGTTGTGCTTGTCAACGGTAACCGGCTCCCAGTTGCCCTTGAGGTTCTCGGCAAACGTGAAGCGCTTGGGGTGTTCAATCGGGTCCAAACCGCCGCCGGCCAGGATCTCATTGGCGTTTCGGTTGTGGAGGTTTTGCGCCTTGTGACCGTAGCCTGACCCGATGGGAGGGATCGGCACCGGCTGGCCGTTTGCGCCGTTGACGTAGTAGTAGGAGGCGATGCGTGCGTTGGCGTCGGTCTTGGCGCCCGCGGATGTAGCGGCCATCAGGTCGATGTACTGGTTGAAGGCCTTGTTGCCGCCAGCCTCGCCCAGCTTTTCCACAAACTTCAGCCGCAGCGGGTCCATGTTGTACCAGGCCAGGCCGTCAGTGGTCATGCCCTCTGACATCCACTCGCCGGCCTGGTTGAAGGCCCGCTTGTTGTTCTGCAGGCGCTCGATTCGGTCTGGCACACCTCGTGGAGGCGTGTAGCGCGTGAGCGCCGCCTGCGCAACCTTGGGCGTGTCGGTCAGGTTGCTGAGATCAAAGACAGGCTTTGCCGCCCTCCCCGGCTTGGCAATAGGCGCCACAGCCAGCGCCCCCAGGCCCATGCCCAGCAGACCACCGCCCACATCACCGCCCGCCGCTCGAGCAGCGCCCTGGCCAGCCTGCAGGCCGCCTTCCTGGGCGCCAAACGCCAAGCCTGCCGGCGTGACGTCCAGCAGGCCCATGCCGGCCACAGCGCCCTGGCCGCCGCCCGTGACCTTCTGCGCCATCTTCATGGCGTCGTAGGCGCTCATGCCAAACCTGGACATGAGCATGTCCTGCAGCCCGCTGGCGGCGCGCTCGCGCCAGGTGGGTTCGTATGCCTTCAGTTGATCCATCACCCCTCCAACAACGCCGCCTCAGCGGCTCGACGTTTGACCAATCCCGGCAGCACTCGGCCGCCACCGCGCACCCACTTCATCAGCTCCGCGCGCGCTCCGGGCACGTCGTCGGCGTTGATGCGCTTGCGCAGGGTGCTGCCCGCCAGGGCGCCCGTGCCGCAGTTGAAGGCGAAGTCCAGCACCGCCCCCGTGGCTGTGGCTCCCCAATCCGCCAGGCCGGGGCACAGGCGCTGCACCTTGGGCAGGCACTGCAGCAGCTCGTGCTCCAGCAGCTCCAGGGCGCGCTCCTTGGTGACGGGCGGATCTTTCAGGCTCACCCGCGTGCCGTCCTCGTAGAACGTGCTGCCCACGCCGATGGTGGGCACCGCCGCCGGGCACAGGTAGGGCTTGAGGTACAGGCCCTCAAACACCAGGCACAGCCCGCGGGCGGTCTGGATGGCGCTCATTTGTTGCGCTTGCCCAGCGAGCGGTCAGCGAAGAAGAACCCCAGCACGGTGCCGGCCAGGGTGACGTCCCACTCGTCCATCTTCCAGTTCTGCGAGGCGAGCTTCAGGCACCACAGCACCAAGGCGATGGTGGCCGCCGACGGGCGGATGATGCCGTTCCAGATGTCCACCACCGCCCAGCCGGTGGGCTTGAAGGCCGACTCCATCACCTTGGCAAAGGCCCCCGCTTCGGCGGTGGCCACATCGGCCTCGGCCTTGGCCGCCACCATCTGGATGCCCAGCTCGTGCTGCAGCGTGAGCGCGGCCTGCATGCGCTGGTGCGCCAGGTCGTCCAGCTCACCCTGCAGGCGCAGGCGCTCGATCTCGTGGGCGTGGTCCTGCTTCTTGTTGACCCAGGACGAGACTTCGCCCCAGACCATGCGGAAGACCGAGCCGCCGAGGAAGGAGAACAGGGCTTCGATCATTTGACCCACCTGGAGCCGAACTGCACCAGCGTGAACAGCACCGCCGCGGCCGCCCACACGCCGATGCCGCGGTTGATCCACTGGTCCACCTTGCGGTCGGTCTTGTGGATGGAGGTGTCGTGCACGGCGATTGCGGCCTCACACTTGCCGATGCGTTCGCCCTGGGAAGACTGGCGTTCCTCAATCAGAATCAGACGTTGGATGGCGTCGGTCAGCTTGTCCACTTTGGACTCAAGGCGGCGGAAGTCGTCGTCGGTCATGGGTAAGCGCTCCTCAACGCTGGCTCAAGGGTTGGGTGGTAATGGCCCGCAAGATCACAATGCACACCGCGACGACACTGCCGATGACGGCGTGGCCCCATGCGGGGATGGGAAGCTGGACCACAAAGCCCTGCAGCAGCGACAGCACCGCGAGAGCGATGGAGAACTGCACCGTGCGCGAGCGCAGGGCGGCCAGGATGAGTTGGGTGTTGGTCATGCTTGCTCCAGTGCAGCCACGCGGGCGCGAAGGGATTGGATTTCCTTGATGAGCATCGGGACCAGCTTGCTGTAGTCCACGCCCCAGGTCTTCTCGATCTCGTCACCGTCGTCGCCGGGGGTAACTGCTTCCGGGGCTACTGCGTGCAGGTCTTGGGCGATGACGCCGTACTTCACATGCTCATCAGGGGCCGCTTTCCAGTCGTGGCTGACGATCTGGATCGCGTCGATGTCATCGCTGGCGCTGGGGGCCGGGACGATGTTGTCCTTCAGGCGACGGTCTGAGGTGGTGTTGTAAAGAACACCCGTTGTGCCGTTTTGGGAAATAGACCCAATAGCTGCGTTGTCATAACCAAACAGGACATAACCAGTGCCACCAGCCGTTCCGCTGGCATGACCACTGTTTATGTAGGTTGCGTTGGCAAAAAACCCGTTTGTGTACGCAGCGGAACTTGTAGTCCCCACCAGAAAATCACCAGCTGTGGTGAATCTTCCTTTTTCGACGTTGTTGGTTAAGAACGCCTGAGCGTGGTTGGTCGACGTACCAAAATAGCTAACCGCCGATGCGCCTGTGCCAGATGTATAGCCAACATACACGGTGACATTGTTGTCGGAGGCGGTAATCTGAGGATTTCCTTGGGGGCTGATAAATTGGGCTGCGCTCCCCCCTAACGTGCTGACCTGAAATTTGTATGACCCACCTGGAACAACGCCCACCCCGAGGTTGGCGGAAGCATCCAGCCTCATCGCTTCCGTGAACGTGATCGCATTGCCTGCTGTGCCGGATGTGTTTGTGACAGACCAGCGGTGAGAGGCATCGGAAGCTATTTCGTAGAGCGCTGCCTTGTCTGCGGTTACGTTGTAAAGATATTGGTTTGCAGTGGAGCTACCACGTACATTCCAGCCAAAGAACGACTGTGAAGTACCAGTTGTTTGCTGACCAATGGTCGTGTAGTTGCCGAACTGCATTGTTCGATAAACGCCCTGAGCACTCGGCGTCACCCCCAGGCCGAGGTTGCCGGAGGCGTCAAGACGCAGTGTTTCATTTGACCCCGTGACGATTCGAAAAGCGTTGCCTACCGTGCCGATGTACAGCGAGCCCGCAGTTGTGCCGCTGTCAGCCAAATACAGCGCGTTGATTGCGCCGCTTGTACGAAAACGCCCGGACTCCGTAGCTGACCCAAGAACATCGAACTTGAACCCCGGCGTGCTCGTTCCAAGCCCAAGGTTCGTGCCATCAAACACCAGCCCGCTGCCCGTGGTCACCACCTTGCTGCCGTTGAGGTACACCACGCCGTTGGCGGTGCCGGCTGAGTAGGTCAGCGGCAGGTACGGGCTCACCCAGCCGTTGCCCGAGTTGTCGCGGATGGAGGCGATAAAGCCCGACATCGCGCGCAGGTAGTTGTCCAGATCAGGAAAGACGTTGTCCGACCCCGATGGCGAGTTGCTGGCCAGGGTGGTGCTGAGATCGGTCACTAGGGTGGGCACGGGCATGGGGTAACCTCAGATGTGAAAAAGCCCGCGGCAAGCGGGCTGGGAGGGGGTGAAGGGGAAGGGTCAGAAACCGAGCAGGCCCGGCAGGCTGATGCCGTAGCTGGCGGCTTGGCGGCGGCGGCTTTCTTCCACTTGGCGCATGGTGTCTTCCAGGTCCAGCAAGCCTTGGCGGTTGCGACTGAGCAGGATCTGGCCCATCTGGTCGCGCGCCGGCTCGGGCAGCTTGACGCGGTTCCACAAGTTGGCGCCGCTTTGCAACACACCCGGCACGTTCATGGCCGAGGCGTTGCCCACCATCTGGCCTGCGGCCTGGATAGCAGGCATGTCCAGATCTCCAGCGCCGTACATCCGCGCGGCCGTCTGCGAGCCGCGGCCCACCGTCTCCAACTGCTTGAGCTGGCGCTCCTTGGACACGCTGGCGGCAAACTCGCGGTACGCGCGCTCGGTGCCGAAGATGGCCTTGAGCTTTTCCTGCATGCCCTGCTCGCGCCACAGCTCCATCATCTGCGTCTGCCCGGCCCGGGCGCCGAGCTTGGCGCGCAGCGACTCAAACGCCCCCAGGGCGAAGGCGTCCTTCTCCGAGCGGCTCATGCCGGCCTGCATGGTCTTGATGGTGGCGTCGTCCTTGGTCAGGGCATTGCGCCCGGCGGTGGCCGCGTCCATGATGGCCGATGGCCCGGCAAACGCATCTCGCGCAGCCTTGTACTGGCCCATCGTTGACTGGTCGAGCTTTTTGATCAGGTCGCGCCGCAGATCGTCATAGGACGCGCCCAGCGGCGTCAGCTTGCCGTCTGGCTTGGTCTCCTTGCTGATCAACTGGTCCATCCCCTTCTTGAGGTTGTCCAGGTCGCGCATGGAATACGGTTGGTTTCCGGTGGTGTCCAGCGTCCAAGGTTGATTTCGGGCGATGGCCATCTTCTGCCCGAACTGCGTGGCCCCTAGTTGCTCGGCGCGGCCAATCATGTTGGTCAGGCTGGCGTTGGGCTGCACAGTCATTTGCCGGAGCGTTTCGTACAGCGGGCCGGCTGCGGCCTCGCGCTGCGCCATCCAGTCGCCCATCTCGGTGGACATGCGCAGCCCGCCGGTGCCCGATGCGCTTTCGGCCGCGTCGATCATGCGGTCAGCTCGCCCGGCCTGGCGGTTGCGAATGACGGTCTCCACCTCGTTTTTGGTACGCCCGGGCAGCGTGGCCAGGGTGTCCAAGAGTTGGCGGGTGTTCTGGCCTCCGGTGTCGGCCACGGTGGCCTCGGGGCCCAGACGGTCCATGCGGGTGACCGCCTGCTGCACCGGGCGCTGATCTCGGGCGAATGCTTCCGCCACCTTCTGGCGGGCGTACTGCAGAGCGGCAGAGTCGCTGAAGTTGCTGGCAATTGCTTGTCCCGCCGCGCCCGCGCCTCGCATCAATGGAACCCCAAGGCCGCCCATGGCCAAACCGATACCGGCGCCCACCCCGGCATCCCCCGCCAATCCGGAGGCGTCTTTGGCCTGGCTGTCGCCCAGCGCGTTGACCGCGCCCGATACCATCCCGACACCACCCACCGTGGCGGCCTGCCCGGCCATGCCAGTGCCAGCAGGCAGAAACCTCGCTAACGGCCCACCCCACGCCATTGATGTCAGCAATTGGGAGGCAGCCGTTCGCACGGGCTCATCACGCTCCTGCTGCTTGACAACGCTGCGCACGGCGTCGCGGGTTTCCTCGTAGTTCTGGCGCAGGGGCTTGTCGTTGAACAGGGACTTGGCCCCGCCCACCACGCCGCCGATGATCTCGTCGCCAAACCCGAAGGTCGGGCCTTGCATCGTGGCCAGCAATGCCTTGCCGGTGTGTCTGGCAACATCGCCCAAAGTGGCGCGCTGCGGTGGTCGCGCCCCTCCGGCCTCTTGGTACGCCTTGACGACGATGTCGAAATCAGGCGTGCCCTTCTTGTCGGCGTTCTGAACGATCCAGGCCGCATACTCGTCTGCCGTCGCCATGTCAGGGCCTCCCGCCGTTAATGATCGCGTCCGCCTGCGAGCGAACGTCAGAGCCGCTTGTCAGGTAGGCCAGCGGGTTGGGAACATCGTTCATCAACTGCATTGCCCTCTCCCGGCTGATCTTGCCGGCAAGCGCATCGCTTGCAATCTTGCCGAGCTTCTGGTCGTACTCGTACAGGCCGCGCATCGTGCTGATGATCTTCTGGTTGCCGCCGGGCTGGTTGATGAGGCGGGGGAGCGACTGCCGGAACAGATCCACGTCTTTGTCAGACATGGTCCCCGAGCCGACTGGACGCTGCTGCGGAATCAGGCTCTGGATGATTGCCTCCGCCGCCTGGATGTCATCCAGACCGGCCGTGTTGACACCGAACTGGCCTGCGTACATCTTGACCGCCGGCGTGAACCCGCCGCCGGTCTTTTGCAGCAGCTGGTCTAGGCGGTTGACTTGCCCAAGCGCGCGCACCGCACCTTGCCCTTGCTTGTAGATTTCCGCAAACTGATTGGCGATGACCTCGCCCGCCTTGGCCTCGAACTTGTTGTCGCCGGTGTTGACGCTAAGGTTGGTTCCTGGCTGGTGCGTCGTGGCCTTGCTGATGGCGTTTTGGTAGATCGCGCGGTGCGGGTCACCCTGCGGCAGCGCGTTCATCTCGCTCATCAGTTGCCCCACGGGGCTCATCTTGGCGGGGTCAGGCATGGCGTCCACCAGCACCCGGTTGGTCTTGGGCTCCAGCAGCCGCTCACCGGCCCCCAGCTTGATGGGCGTGGTGTCCTTCTGCGTGGCCGTGAGGTAGTCCATCGGCTTGATCTGTCCCGCTTGCAGGGCGCCGTACAGAAACTGGTTACGCGGGTCCACTTGGGGCATCCTGGCGGCGTTGGCCGCCGTGGGGCTGGCGTCTGCGCCCAGGGCTTGCAGCGCTTGGCTCTGCGGGCTGGGGATGGACCTGCGGAACGCATCCAAACGCTGGCGCTCCTCTTGCGCCATCCGTTCTGCTTCCTGAGCCTGCCGCAACTGCAGCACGGCGGCTTCTTGCTGAAGGGGCGCCAGCGCGGCCAGGCGCCGCTCAGCCGCAGCTGCGCGCTCCTCCTGCAACTGCTGGAACCGCATCTGCTGCTCGCGCAGCTTGCGGGCCTCCATGGCCGAGCGGGCCTGTTGCACATCGCCCAGCGCGCCCATGCCGGCCTGGCCCAGTGCCGCGCCGAACTTGCCCGGCGTGCTCATCAGGCGCATACCCAAGCTCAGCAGCCCGAGCTGGTTGGGGTCGTCCACAAGATCCAGAAGTCCAGGCATGTCAGCCTCCAAGTAGTCCGCTGTAGCGCCACAGGCCGCTGTTGGGCTGGCCGGTGGTGGGGGTGGTGAGCAAGCCCGTGGGCTGCGGCGCCATCTGGCGCGCCTGCGGGCTCGGGTCAAAGCCGCCGCGGCTGATGGTGGGGCGGTAGCCCGAGTCCACGTAGCCGCCGCCGCCACTGCTCCCGCTTCCGCCCGTGGCGCTGAGCAGGGCACCGGCACCACTGAACAGCATCCTGGCCATCTGCGGGTTGGCGGTGGCCCAGGCTTTGAGGCTGTCCAGCGGTGTTGTGGACACATCCACCGTGGGCACCGACTTGGCATCAGGCCCCATGTTGGCGCGGTCGGTGGGGTTGACGCCCTCGTTGGAGTAGTTGGCCGGATCGGTGGCCATGGTGCTGGCGGCCAGCGTGGCGGCAGCGGCGGCCGGCGCCGCGGTGGACAGCAACGACGGTGCTGCGGACCCCAGCTTGCCGGTGGTGGTGATGGTCTGCAGGCCAGGGCCGGCAACTTCCGGCGCGACGGCTGCCAACTCGGGCGCCACCGCTGCCATTACTTCCGGCGCAATGAGGCCCCCCATGGGCGCAACAATGGCTGCAGGTGCGCCAGTGCCGGTCAGCAGACCCCCTGACGTCAATTCCGCCAACGGCGCCGCCAGCGTGGTGCTTAGCGGGGCTGAGCTGAGCGCTGTAGGGAGCGCGGCTTCCGCTGCAGCCACGGCCGCAGGCGTGATGCCAGAGGTCAGCGATCCCGCCCCAGCGGCAGCAGCTTCTCCCGCCCCGGCAGCCGCAGCAGCCTCCCCCAGCATTGGGATGCCGTAGACCGCCGCCGCCATGGTTGCGGCCAGCTTGGCAATGTCGCGTACATCGCCCATGTCGGACGACGAGCCCCACTGCGGCTTCAAGTAATTGTTGCCCTGCTCATCCGTGCCGATCTGGTAGCTGACGTTGCCGTCCCCGCGAGCACTCCAGCCCAAAAGCCCATCCTTCAGGTAGTCACCAGAGTTGTTGCCAAACGTGTTGTCGTTGTTGTAATCGCCCGCGAACCCGATGGTGCGGTCACCCAACACGGCCTGCCTGACCGGCACGTCAACGGTTGAGCTACCAGACTGATACGCAGCATCGCCCGTGCCTTCGTAGGTAGGCACCACGTTTTGAATGGTGGAGTCTTTGAAGCCAATGGTGCTGACGTCCGTGACGCCTTGCTTTAGCAGCAGATCGGCCAGTTCGGCCGCGCGGTCAATCCCGCCTTGGTTCCAGTCGCCGCGGTTGCCGTACAAGGTTCTGATCTGGTCGGCCAAGCCAGAACCAGCCCGCACCTGCGGCACTTGCTGGCCGGCATCCATCAAGCTCAGCAGGCCCCCCGTGTCCTCCATCTCAGCATCGGACATCAGGCGGTAGCGTGTGTTTGAGCGTGCCATCTCAGCCTCCGAACAGCATCCTGTAGATGGCCGCCCCGGTCAGGCCGCCGCCCAGCAGTTGCGAGGCGGTGGACGGGTCTGGCGCGTTCTGCGTCTGCGTGCCGCCCTGGCCTTGGCCCAGCGCTTGGCCATACGCCGCCAGTTGCTGGCGCGGGTAGTTCTGCGCCTCCTGCCACCAGCGGTAGTTCTGGTCGGCTTGGCCTTGGTCAAAGGCCTGGCGCTGCTGGCCGGCGTTGAGCAGGTTGTTGGCGTCCACGTAGTCCTGGTTGGCGAACTGCGGGGCCATGCCCATGGCCGACTGCTGGAAGCCTCGCTCTTGGCCGGTGATGGCGTCTTGCCGGCCGGCTTGGGACTCGCCCGCGTTGAACATGTTTTGCGCGTACTGGTTGCCGGCGTTGAAGCGGTTTTGAGCTTGCTGGTTGCCTGCGCTGAACAGGTTGTTGGCCTGCTGCTGGCCTGCGCCGTACAGGTTCTGAGACTGTTGCTGGCCGGCGTTGAACAGGTTGGCCTGGGTGGCCGCGCCGGCGTTGAACTGCCGCCCCGCCATCGCCTCGCCCGAGTTGTAGAGGTTCTGGGCCTGCTGCTGGCCCGCCCCGTACAGCCGTGAGGCCATGTTCTCGCCAGCGTTGAACTGGCGCCCGGCTTGAGCCTCGCCCGAGGAGAACATCCGCCCGACCTGGTTCTCGTTCAGGTTGGCCGCCTGGTTGTAGGCGTTCATGCGCATGTCGGTGCCGATGCGACCCAGGTTCTTCATCAGGTCGTTCTGCGAGTTCTGCTGCATCTCCATCACGCCGGAGTTGCCAAAACTGCCCGAGGACTGCATTGCCTTGTCCCAGGCCGGTTTCTGGGTCAGGTTGTAGGACTTGACCAGATCGCCCTGTGCGTCCGCGATGGACTGCGACAGGTACGGGTTGCTCATCTGCGCAAACGGGTTGCTGGCCCCCAGGTACTGATTGCCCACGTTGGCTGCTTGGTTGGCCGTGCCGGCGTAGGAATTGAACTGGCCCGCGTTGGCGTTGCCCACGTTGGCCGCGTTGTTGCCCACGCCCGCGTTGGGGTTCATGGTGTACGCCTGGCTGTTGAACACCTGCGCTTGGTCGTTGGCGGTGTTGGCATACGGGTTCATCTGCCCAGCGTTGGTATTGCCCGCGGCCTGGCGGCTCATGAAGCCGCCATTGATCGTGTTTTGCAGCTGTTGGTTGGCCGCGCTCATCACCGGCGAGCCCTGCATCGCCCGGTTAACCACCGCTTGCCAGCCTTGCGTCAGCAGGTTGTTGGGGCCGGTGTAGGTCTGCGGGCTGGCTTGGTAGGGCGTGTTGGCCACGCCCTGCGCGCGGGACATGTAGTCCTGCAGGTACGGCTCCATCCAGGGCAACGGCGCGTTGGTGGTGGTGTAGGTGGGCATGGTCAGTTTCCTGTGAGGGACCGGGTCGCAACCCAGTCGGTGTTGAGCACGTTGTTAGAGCCCGAGGTCAAGCGCAGCCAGCCGGTGACGACGTACTTGGCTCCCGCCGAACCCGCTTCCGCCGGGGCGCTGTGGCGCACGAAATCTCCCGCCGCCCAGGTGCCGGTGGTGGGCACGCTGGACGCTGCGTTGGTCACCGCGCTGATGCGGCCCTCGCTCAGGTCGTTGACCTGCTTGGCGGTGTCCCGGAACAGATCCGTGAGCTTGCGTTCCCAGAACGCCTTGTCGGCAGGAAAACGCGGGAACGGGTCCAGCCTCATCGCCGCCCGCCCTCGCGGAATTCAGGGCGCACCGCCGTCACGGTGAAGTCCCCGGTGGTGTCCACCTTGAAGCGGTGCCAGCGCGCCGTCTGGCGCAGGTTGTGCCGGCCGTCCGCTTGCGCCTGGCTGGAGCCCGTGGCCACCGCGTCGCCCTCGGCGTCCTTGGTGTAGCCGGTGCCGGTGCTGGTCGTGGGCTTGGCGGTGTAGCGCACGCGCAGGTTGGTGCACGTCCGATACCCCTCGTCGTCTCCGAAGTCGCCCGTGGTGAAGGACGCAGACGCACAGGCCCCCGACAGGGTGGACAGCACGTTGCTGCTGCTGACCACCGACGGGCTCACCGCCCCAGCGATCCAGAACAGCGAATCGAACGGCACCGCCGGGCCGGCGTCGTAGGTGGAGATGGAGGCCGCGCCGCCGTCGTAGGTGATGGTCGGTGAGGTGTAGTTCACCACCGCCTGGATGGTCTGGTGCGCCAGGCCCCAGCGCTGGGTGAGCGTGTGGTACACGGCGCCGCGGTTCACTGCGCCATTTCCTCCGGCTGACGGGTAGAAGATCCACACCAAGTGGTTGGCACGGTCCCACAGGCACTGCACCTTGTACTGGTAGGTGCCCGCCATGTCGTCGAACAGCCACTTGCGGATGGTGCCGGTGGCCAAGGGTCTGGGCACGGTGCCGTCAAACAGGTAGACGTTGTCCCGGCCCACAAACACGTGGCCGATCACGGTGTCCACCACCGCGTCCTGGCCCACGCAGCCCACATCGGTAGAGACCTGCGTCCAGCGCCAGACCTCGGGCGCGCCGACGTAGGTGCCCACGAACATCGTGCCCGACTTGTAGGCCACCAGGTTGTCGCCAAAGCGCCGCGCCGCGTTGATCGGGCCCGAGCCACCGATCAGACGCCCGGTCACGCACTGGTTGGCCACCGACAGCGTCCAGTTGGTGTCGTCCAGGTAGGCTGAGCAGTACCAAGCATCCGCGTTTGCGCTGGTGTTGAACGCCACGGCGAAGCCTTGCGCGGCCTCGATCATCTTGGCGTTGGGGGCCCCTGCGATGTCGGCAAACGCCCCCGAGGTGCTGCGCTGGATCGGCGCGGTGGGGGTGGCCGCCAGGGTGGCGTTGGCGTACTGGATGAAGCTCCAGCGGTCATCTGCGCCCAGGGTGTAGCTGGCACCGCGGGAGCGGTCGGTCCAGCTCGTGCCCGACAGCTCGTAGAGCTTGGTGCTGGTGCCGGCCAACAAGCGCCGGTTGCCCGACAGGTCCGAGGTGGAGACGATGCCGCGGCAGGCCGAGGCCAAAGCAGACACCCCCACCGTCGTGGCCACGGGCGCACCCTTCATGCCCGCCTCAAACGGGATCAGGTTGGTGCAGGCCGTAAGCACCCCGGCGGTCGTCGGGTCGGCGTCTGGGGCAAAGCCGAGCAGTGGCGTCACAGATGCCTCACCCTCATCGCAGAGCCCGAGCGCAGCGTTTGGTCGTCAACGGCCTGCAGTTGCGCCGCCTCCTGGCCAAAGCGCGCCAGCCACATCGCCTGCCGGGCGTCGTCCATCAGGTAGCCCGCCCCTTCAGCCACGGCGGCAAACAGGTAGACGCTCGGGTGGTTGGTCAGCAGCCAGTTGGTGGGCGTGACCGACAGCGCCGCAAAGCGCTGGTAGTAGTCCAGGCTCACCGTGTAGACCGCGTCTGGCGTAGGGCCGAACTGGACCACGTCGCCCACGATGGTGTAGACCACCGGCTGCCCCGTGACGTAGCCCTTCGGGAACTTGCGGTCCATGATCTCGGGTGTGACCACCGACAGCGCCGCGGGCGGCGTGGTGTTGGTCAGCGTGATGTTTTCCATCTCCAGGAAGTCGCTGGGCAGCGTCACGGTCTGCGTGCCGGCCACCGTGCTCAGCACGGCGTTGGTGACCTGCTTGCGCAAGCGCAGCTCGCGGGCGATGCGCGCCTCGGCCAGCGTGATGAAGTCCGGGATGATGGCCGTCAGGTCGGTGCGGTTGAGCCAAGCGGCCACCGCCGTCTGCAGGTCGGAGTAGGTGGCAATGGCCATGTCACACCCTGCCCTTCCAGATGCGGAAATGCGCCAGCGCCGGGTCGTTCAGCAGGCGCTTCTGGTGCTCGGGTGAGCGGCCCAGCTCCTGCAGCGTGATGGCGTGGTCGTTGAGGTAGCGCTCCACCAGCACCATGGGGATGCTCGCGGCCAGGCGCATGTCGCTTGAGCCCGTGTGCCCGGCGTTGTGCATGGCCTGGGCGCGCTCGGCGTAGGGCGTGCAGTCCTGCGTGGTGCCGGTGACGAGCGCCCCGTCTTGCAGCGCCACGGTGGTCACCACCCCGGGCGCAGCGGCAATGTCCGTGCGCAGCATCAGGAGTTGTCCAGCGGGACGACGTTGACGCTGCCCGCCGCGGTGCCCTGGATGTAGGCGATGTGCGTGATGCCGCGCGGCACGTGCATGATCACCGAGTCCGCCGGCTGCACCATCACGTCGTTGGTGGTGGCGGTCACGGTGGAGTTGCCGAGCTTGACGTAGCACTCGTTACGAGCCGCCACGCGGATGTAGTTGGGGCCACTGCCCGAGGAGTTGTTGGGGATGGCGCTGCGCGCCGACGTCCCCCCAGTGGCCGCGGAAAACCCGCTGACCGAAACGGAGATAACCGCTCCGCCAAAAATTTGAGCCATGTGCTGCTCCGACGTCTCTCGACGCTGGGAGAAATGAAAAGGGGCCCCGAAGGGCCCCCGTGCGTGCAGTGCGTCAGGCCGGAGCCAGGTGCACCGTGATCGAGCCCACCGCCGAGGTGGCGGTGCCTGTGAGGTCGTAGCTGAGCGCGTCACCCACGGCCAGCAGCAGGTCACTGGCGGTGGTGGACAGCGTGAGCGACTGGTTGGCGTTGGCGGTGCCCACCAGGTTGTGCGAGCCCGTGTGCAAGACCGTGCCGCTGGCCGGGGCCGTGGCGGTGGGGGTCTTGCGGATCTGAGCGGTGCACGCACCGCCCGTGCCCGCCACATCCACGCGGCTGCGGATGGCCTTGACGACATAGGCGCGGTCGGCCACGAAGAACGTGCAGTCCACCGTAGAGGCGGTGTAGTTGATGGTCACCGGCACAAAGCCTTCGCCGCCCGTGCTGGCGTTGCCCACCATCCCGAGCGAGGAGTCGGCGTTTTGCTTGATGTCTACAGACATGTCTGGTCCTTTCAGGTGAGTGGGGCCGGCGCCTCGTGAGCACCAGCCCCATCAGGGTCACAGGATGTCGTACACCGCGCCGTGGGCCTTGGGCGCGCGGCACTCCAGCGTGTACTCCACCACCAGCTCGCGCTGCTCGGCGTCACCCGTCTTGGCCAGCTCGATGGTCTGGAACGGGCGCAGGTACGCGATCGCCAGCTTGTCGGACTGCAGGACGAAGACGTCACGCGCGGCCATGAAGCGGTTCGGTACGCACTGCAGCGTGCCGAAGTCGCTTACGTAGAAGTCCACCGAGCTGTACAGCTTCGCGTCCTCGCTCTTGTCAAAGCGCGTCGCGTTGCCGGTGAAGCCGGAGAACGTCTGCTTGGCCGCCGGGGGCAACATGACCATGTCGGGCTCGCCGCCGGCCGTGTAGACCTGCTGCAAGACGTCCTTGACCTGCGCCTCGGTGAAAGCGCGCTGCGTGCCGGCGGTGTAGCCGGTGTTGGCGGTGTAGCTGGCCAGCGTGCCGCCGTTGCGGTTGACGTTGTCCACCACCCAGCCGCGAAGACCACGCGAAGACCGCGGGGAGGTCGCCAGCACATCGTTCTGGGTCAGGCCCAGCTCCATGTCGCGCTTGATCTCCAGCGAGGCCAGGCTGAGCTGGTAGGCCAGCTCGTCCTTGCGCCCGGCGGGGTTCATCGCCTGCTGCGTGCCCGACACCACCACCTTCTTCGCAGAAATCTGCGTGCGGTTGTTCAAGCGCGCGGTGACCGTCACGGTCTTGGCGGTCAGGTCGTCGCCTTCGGCCTGGGCGTTGGCTGCCGCCGCGGCCAGTTCCTGCACCTGCCACTCGTGCAAGGTGTTGGAGGCCTTGGACTTGCTGGCCATGTTCAGCACGGGCGTCTGCGTCGGGCTGATGCGGTAGATGATGTCGGTCAGGTCTTCCCGGTTGCCGATTGCGGCGGTGGTCAGGAAGGTATTGGTTGGTGCAGCCATGGCTGCCTCCTTTCAGCGCCTCTCGGCGTTAGAAGTGGTTGATCACAAAATTGCGGCGAACGCGCGGGCGGCGTCTTCCACCTTGCCCGTCTTGTTCAGCTTCAGGTACGCCGCGGTGCGCGGCGTGATGCCGGGGTTGTCGCCCTGGCCGGGGCGCTCCACCTTTTGCGGCAGGGCGCTCACCTTCTTGGCCGCGGCCGATGCCTTGCCGACCATCTGGTCGTACAGCATGGCTTTGCGCGCCAAGAGCACCGCTTTGGCGTCGGTGATGGTGTCCACCGTGTGGCGGTCGTACCCGTTGTCCAACAGGTAGTCGCGCAACGCGGTCTTTTCGGCCTTGGCCTTGGACTCGTCTTTCCAGTCGGGCAGCTTGGCAAGGAGTTCGTCTTGCTGCTGCATCAGATAGGACTGACGGGCATGGGCTTGTTCGGCCTGTTGCAGGGAGGCCACCTTCTGCTGCTCGGCGTAGACCTGGTTCAGCTGGGCTTGCCGGGCTTGCGCCTGGTGCTGCTGTCTCAGGTACTCCACCGGGTCGCTCTGAAGAAGCTCCTCCCAGTTGGTTTGTTGCTGCTGCTGCAGCGCGCCTTCCAGTTGAGCCTGCATCCTCTGCAGGTTCGCGGCGTAGGCCTGCCGCTCCTGTTGCGCCTGGGAGATCTGGGCCTCGGCAGCTTTGCGCTGCTCCGCGGCTTCCATCGTCTTGCGCGTGTAGTCCGCCTGGCGCTGGTAGCCGTTCTTCAGCTCAGAAAGCGGGACCTCCACGTCCTTGCCGTCGATTCGGACGGTGACCGTGGTGTCCTCCTCCTGAGCCTGCGGCTCGGCCGCGGGCTGCGGCTCGGGCTCGGCTTGGGCTTGTGGCGGGGCTGCTTCAGGTTCAGCAGCCGCCTCGCGGTCGGGCGGTGGCGCATCCATCGCGGCCGACAACAGGCTTACGGCTTGGTTGACGTCAAGCGCACCGTTGGATCCAGTCTCCTGGTTGTCCATGTTTTCAACTCCTCGGGCGGCGCATCACTGCGTTGACCCATGCAGACAACAAAAAAGCCACCCGCAGGTGGCTCTTCCAAGAGGGTTGCCCTTCCTCTGAAGTCGTTAGAACTCGTGGCGCTGGCCGACGCTGTCCATCCAGCCCAGGGGCCCGATCTGCACCGGCACGTTCCAGTTGCCGTGCACCAGCTCGGCTTCAGGCGCCGGATGGAAGGCCACGCGGATCTGGCTGGTCAGGGTGAGCTCGGTCACGCGACGCGCGAAATGAACCCACGCGCCCGGTCCACCAGGCTCTGCTTGTGCTGCAGCTCCACCTGGGCCAGCTTGCCCGTCTCCAGCGTGGAGGTCAGCTGCGCTTTCACCTTCCGCAACAGGTGCAGGTAGGCCCACAGCTTTTCGCGGCCGGCCTCGTCTCTTGCTGGGCTGTTCGTCCATTGCTCGATGATGTCCTTCTCGATGGCCTCAAAGGCGGCCACGAATGCCTCGTTCTCCAGCACCTGCCGGGCTTGGTCGCCGGCGTACAGGCGTTGCTCTAGGGTCATGCCCAAGCCCTGCTAGGCGTTGCCGGGAACACGCGGAAAGCCTCCAGCTCCGGGGCCTCGTCGGTATGGCGCACGTTGACGTGCCAGCCATCAATCGGAGCCATCTCATCCACCGCTTCGCCGCTGCCGTCCGGTGCAGGCAGCACGTTGCCCGTGGGCTTCCAGATCACGCCAATCACATCCACAGCCGCGTACTTGGGCACCAGCACCGTCTCGACCACATCGTCTTGCACGTTGGTCTGCTCGGTGAACAGTGCCGCAGTGGCCTCGGCTTCGTCAGCGAATTTCAGGAAGTAATCGGTGTACATGGGTGCTCCTTAAGCTGTGATGGCCTGCAACTCGGCATTGCTCAGGCGGCGGGGGTAGTAGGTGATGCGACGGAGGTAGCCGTTTGTAAACCCCCCAGTCCCGTCATGGTTTGAGCCAAGCCGCAACTGATTAACGTTTTGAACCGTAGTGCCAACACCAGTACCCGCAATCGCGCCGCTATCCGCCAAAGCCGAATCACCAGATTTGTTTCCAAGCGCAATTTTTCTGATTGCAGTTGTGGTCCATGAAGAACCGTTTATGGTCGCGCCAAACGACAGCGCAGTGCTCAGAGCCGAACTTTGTCTGTACAACGCGATGCGATTGCTTGATGTTCCATCAGAAAATTGCAGCGCATTTTGATTTGCTGTTGCAGATAGGCCGGGCAAAGCAACCTCTGCGTAAACAGTCCCCTCAACACTATTAAACCAAGGCGACAACGTATTCACCGAAGCCACATCGGCTGCACGGGTCAGCGCGGTAGTGGTGGTGGGGATGGCGGAGGTGGCAAACGCGCCGAGTTCTAGCTGAGGAAGGCCGATGCGCAGGGTGATGTCGATGGCGACACCGGAATTGAAAAACACGTAAATCTGCGGCTGAATAAACGCAGTACCGGCAATTGCAATTGTTCCCGATACCTGCGTTCTTGTCAGTGTTGAACTGGTAGTTACAACACCTGAACTAAAAGGCGCACCGATGAATGCTCCTGCTGCGTCATATGCCAATGTGCCATAGCCGCTACCTGTTATGTTGGTGAGTCCGCCAGCAACTATTGCCGACCACAAAGATAGAGCCCAAGTCTGTCCGTTAACAGCGGCAATACCTCCAGTTCCACCGGGTTCAGACCTAATACTCAACTGTGTCGTTGAAGTCGTCCCACTAAGACGCAAGTCAATGTAATTGATTCCATTGCTTGTGCCAGTTCCTACCACTTGCTGCGTTAACGTGCCAAGACCGCTTATGTTCCAGTTCGTCGGCAACGTCCCCGGCGTCCCAGCAACAGCCCCCACCATTGTGTTGTTGCGGATGCTGTTGGTGCGCGACTCCTCAATCAGCAGCCCCCGAGCCGCCAGCGTGCTGGGGTTGTAGTCGAAGCGTGGAGCGTTGGTTGCTGCGCTGGTCAGCACCCCAGCCGAGTTGAAGAACGTGGCCGTGCTGGCACGGGTGAAGGTGATGATGTCGCTGAAGTTTTTAGTAACGAGTGCCATTATCTTCTCCTCCCGTTAAGTAGTTATAGTTTGGAGATCAGCGTTACTGAGTCTCCGGGGGTAGTAGGTGATGCGACGGAGGTAGCCGTTAAGGTTGTTACCAGTAACGCGTTCACCCAACCGCAGGCGATCTACTGTTGGTATTGTCCCAAGGGTGTCAGTTGCTACTGTTCCACCATTGGTTGATACAGCAAAATCGTTGACCTTATAAGCACCGGCTGTGCGGCGAGTTACTGCCACATTACTAGGGAATAGCCCTGCTTGAGCAACGCCCCCCACCGCGACTTCAAAAGATGCAAGAGTGGGTGTCAAATAGCCAAGCTGAATTGTATTGTTGACAGTCCCGTCAGTAAATGTTGCAGCAAGCGGAAACGAACCTGACGGCACGGTGTAAGCGATAGCAACATCCGCAAACAACGTCCCCTCAACACTGTTATACCAAGGACTCAGCGTATTCACCGACGCCACATCAGCAGAGCGCGTGAGGGCTGTGGTCGTGGTGGGGATCACGCTCGTTGCGAAGGCACCTTGCTCTAGCTGCGGTAATCCAATGCGCAGGGTGATGTCGATGGCAACACCTGATGAAAACGAAACAGACAATCCTGGCTGCAAGTTCGCAGTCGTCGCATCAGCAAGCGTGATCGTGCTTGTGAACCTTTGCAGCGCTGCCGTCAGTGAGGCCTTGTTGTCACCGCTGTTGCTGCTGTCAGCAGACGCAGCGCCGCCGCTTGTGCGGCCCGTCAATCGCACAGCATTGATTGCCGAGATGTTGGTCAGGCTTCCAGCCACAAGCGCCGTATAAGTGCTGCCGGTCCATGTCTGACCAGAGGACGCCGAAATACCGCCTGTTGATGGTTCACACGCGTATACGACGCCGGTTGTGGACGTTGTGCCCGAAAGCTGGATGTCCACATAGGTGATGCCATTGGCTGTGCCAGTGCCAACCACGGTCTGTGTCAACGTGCCAAGCCCTGCACCAGTGACAACCCAGTTGGTAGGCAGCGTTCCAGGTGTTCCTGCTGCAGCGCCCACCATCGTGTTGTTACGGATGCTGTTGGTACGGGACTCCTCAATCAGCAAGCCCTGTGCAGCAAGGGTGACGGGGTCGTAGTCGAACCTGGGCGTGTCAGTGGCTGCAGTGGTCAGCGTGCCCGAAGCATTGAAGTAGGTTGCCGTGGACGCTCGCGTGAACGTCACGATGTCGGCAAAGTTCTTCTGCACAAGGCCGGAGTCGTCCCAGATCGCGTACTGCGCGCCGATCTCATACTGTGGCGCCACAAAGTCCGTCGTCAGCGTGTACGAGGGGCTGAGCAGATCGCTGGGGACGCCAGCAAACACCAAGTCCAGCGCCGGGCCTGTTTGAGCGAAAGGGTCAACGCTGGCCACCGCGCGGCCCACGCCCGTGCTCAAAGCCCCAACGCTCACAGTGGTGGA
>JBIKTI010000126.1:0-6742 GCA_044348205.1 Phycisphaerales bacterium
CACGGTGTCGACCGTGGGTCTGCCGCCCGCGATCCGCAAGCTCTGCACCTTCGAGATCCCCGTCACGCTCGCGCTGTCGCTCCACGCGCCGTTCGACGAGCTGCGGCGGAAGATCATCCCGTGGGCGGAGTATTCGACGATCGAAGAGCTTCTCGACGCCTGCCAGGAATGGTTCGTGAAGACGGGCCGCGAGATCACGCTCGAGTACATCCTCTTGGGTGGCGTAAACGACCGCCGCGAGCACGCAGAGGAACTGGCGCGCCTCGCGCGCTCGATGCGCGCGAATGTGAACCTCATCCGCTACAACGAGGTCGAGGGCGTGCCGTTCGCGCGCCCGACTTCGGGCGATGTGCACGCGTTCCAGGAAGTCCTACGCGCGAAGCATGTGAATGCCCACATCCGCGCAAGCCGCGGCCGCGACATCGCGGCGGCGTGCGGGCAGCTGCGGCATGAAACGCGGGTTTGAGCGGTCGCCGCTGCGGCGGCTTCCTTTGGTGCTGGGGTGCGTTTCGGCGGTCGCCGCTGCGGCGGCTTCCTCTGGCGCTGATCGCGCCAAAGACGGCTGCCGCAAGCAGCCGCCGCTCAAAATTGAGGCGGTCGACGCTGCGGCGGCTTCCTCTGGTGCTGGGGTGCGTTTCGGCGGTCGCCGCTGCGGTGGCTCCCTTTCGTGCTGATCGCGCCAAAGGCGGCTGCCGCAAGCAGTCGCCGCTCAAGATTGAGCCGGCCACCCAGACTCGGCACCGCTCGAAGCGGTGGCACCCATGAAGGGCTGTCGCAGTCGGACGGATTCACGCTCAGGCTGCGCCCTCGGAAGCCCCTACAGCCCCTCGACGCTTGCGCGCAGTTCGGTGGCGCCGAGCGAGCGGAGGCCGCCGTCCGAGGCGAGCATCGCGAAGCGGCGCAGGCACATCGACCAGTGCGCGGGGTCGTCTGCGAAGCCCTTTGCGGCGCGCTCTGCGAGCGAGATCGCGTAGGCGCGCACTTCCTGGCCGCGCGCGTCGCCGCGGAAGGTCCACGGCACGATCGGCCTGAGGAGGCGCACGACCTCCGCGGGCCAATCGCTCGTGCGGAGGTCGAGGCGATAGCGCCGCGTGCCTGAAAGCACTTCGAAACGGCTGAGAAAGCGCCGCTCGACCGTGTCGCCGTGCGAGGCGCGCACGCCGAGGCGCTCGCGGATGCGGCGGCGCTGCTCGAGGCTCGTCGACATCGCGAGGACATAGAGGATGTCGCGCACAAGGACGGCGTCCGCGAGCGGCTCCGCTGCGACGACCGCGAGGTCGCCGCTTGGGTCCGCGCGCAGAAGCCCCGCGACGAGCCCCTCGTAGAGCCGCATCATGCGCGTGCCGCCCCACACGATCGAGCGATGGAGCGCCGTCACCACCGCGCGCGTGGCGCGGTCGACCTCCTCGCCGTCGCCGAAGCGCGAGAAGGCGAGGACCATGCCGCCCGCGCTCAGGGCGTAGCGCTCCGCGCGGCGGCTGCCGCCGAAGCGCTCGCGCACGAGCTCGAGCGCGAGGCGACGGACGAGCCGCTCGATCGGCTCGCGCTCCTCGACGGTGCGGCGCAGGACGGCGCCGGCCTCGAGGCGGCGTCCGAAGCTGAACGCCTCGAAACTGCGGCCGAATCCGCGCTGCTCCGCGTTCCGCAGCGCCTGCTCGATCGCCTCGACAGACACGGGCACGAGCCCGCGCTGGTAGGCAACGCCAAGGAGCGCAGCATCGAGAAGGCGCTCGGAGAGGAGGTTTGTGCGGCAAAGCGATGCGTAGTCGTCGACCGAGGAATGCGCCGCGAGGCCGATGCGCTCGACGGCACCCTCGAGCTCTGAACACGCCGCGAGCCGCTCCTCGTCGAACTGGTCCTCGAGCGGCCCGTCGTTCGCCACGATCGCCGTGCGCGCAGCGCTCGCAACGCGCAGCGCGGGGTCTGGCCCAAGCGCGCGCAGCGCCTCGACGCCGTCGACCCCGAGCACGAGGTCGGCCTCGCCGTAGGGAATCGCGGCGGTGCGGGGCGCGCGCGTCTCGCCCGCGCGGAGCTTCACGAAGAGGATCTGCGCCCACGCGCGGCGGCCGCGTCCGCACGGTTCGTCCGAGGAAAGCACCTCGACGCGATAGCCCATCGCGCGCCCGGCGTCGGCGAGGACCGATGCGACGAGGCCGGGCGTCTGCCCGCGGCATCCAGCGATATGGGCGCGGAAGACGCCGCGGTCTGCGTGGATCGGCCTCGGCGGCACGAGTCCCGCGGCTCCGCGCGAATAGGCGGTGATCGGCGGCTTCGTGCGCACGACCTCGACCTGCTCCGAGATCGCCGTCGCGTGCAGCTGCAGCCCGTCGACGCGCACGCCGAGGTCCTCGCTCGTGAAGCTCCCTTGGATCGGAATCGCACCCTGCTCCTCGGCTTCATCGAGGAGCCCCGCGACAGCAGGCGGGCGGATCTCGCAGGCGATGTCGGCGCTCCAGACGAGCCGCTGCTGCGGCTGGTAGCCGAGCCGATCGCGCTCGACGAACGCGCGGTCGATCGCAGCCGGGTCGAGGCGCGGAGGCGGCCCGTCGACGAGGACGAGCACGGTGAGGCCGCCGCGCTCGACAGCCTCGACGATCCGCGCCCGCACGGCGTCCGCGTCGGAGATGTCTGCTCGGACGACGATGGCGCGCTCGCTTGCACCAGCTGGAATCGACGCATCCGCGATGCGCGCGACGCGCGAGTCGCCCGACGAGCCAGCACCGATGTCGAGCGCGACGATGATGCGGTCGATCCCGTCGCGCGCGGCCTGCTCGATGGCCGCGGGCGCCTCGCGCAGGAACCGGCGGCGGGCGTGGATCTCGACGACGACTGCGCCTTCCGCATCCGCCCGCGCGGGAAGCGACTCGATCGCGAGCGTGCGGACGGCCGCAGCCGCGCCCCCTCGCTCGGAGTCCTCGGTCGCGCCTGATCGCAGTTCCTGGTCGACCTCTCGCAGCAGTTTCTTCACGCTCGCCAAGGCGCTCGCCGCCCCGATCTCAGCGTCGCGCGCGGGGATCACGAGCGCCTCGAGCGCCGCATCGCGCACCTCGAGCCGCGTCGCCACAGCGAGCGACGGCCGAACGGCATGCAGCAGATGGATGACACGCCGCACGAGGATCGACGCGCGCACGGCGTCACCGCGGCCGAGGACAGGTGTCTCGCCCTCGGGCGTCGGCGGAAGTTCGCGCGAGGCGATCGGCGGAACGCGCACGCCGCGTCGGCGCAGAAGATCCGCCGCCTCGAGCACGAACCCCGATGCAGAGCCTGGCCTCGGCTCGAGCACGACGGCGAGCTGCACGCGGTCGAGGAACCGCTGCAGCACGGATTCGTCGATCGGCGCGACGAGCCCGAGCCGAAGGACGGGCACGCGCCCCGCGAGACCGAGTTCCTCGAGCACATGCGCGAGCGCCCGCTCGCAGGTGCCGAGCGCGATGAAGCCGACGACCTCGCGCTCGCCCGGGCTCGGCAGGCTCGTCACTTGGTTCAGCTCGAGCCTGCGCGCGACACGCATGAGGTCGCCCGCGTCGGTGAGCCTGACGGACGGACGGCTGCGGCGCTGGAGGATGAGCTCGTCGACCCCCGTCACCACCCGGTTCGGCCGCGCGAGGATCGTCTCGAGGCTCTCGAGAAGCGTGCGGTCGACCACGATCGCGACGGGCACGATGCCTGCGCGCGAGAGCCGCAGCGCGTGCTCGATCGCATCGCGCAGCGAGGAGAGGTCTCCCGGCTCGACGATGGCGAGGCCCGCGTCGCGCGCGAGGCGCCGCGGGCAGAGCGCTGGCTCCCCAGCGGGGTCGTCCTCGAGAAGGACCGCGAGCCCGTGCTCGGGGTCTGTGAACGATGCGCGCGCGTCGCGCAGCGCATCCACGCTGACGACGAGGTCTGCCGCGGGAACAAGCGCGACCGCGCTCCGACGCGCGCGCACGGCCGCAAGCGCAAGCGCCACCGCGCGCGCGCCGTCGCCGCCGACGACGACCTCGGTGTGATGCCGCGCGAGCAGCCGCTGCACCGCATCCTGCTGCGCAACTCCGACGAGGCGCGCGAACCGCTGCGACGAGGCGGCCGCGACGAGTCCCACGGCGACCTGCGACTCGAGCACGCCCTTCAGAAGCGCTTCGCAGGCGTCGACGAAGATGGGTCCATCGGCCGCCTGGAGCGGCGTCTGCGGAGCGCTGGTGCCCGTTGCCTGCACGGCGGAAAGATAGTGGAAACGCGCTCCGCGCACCGTGCGAGAGGGTCTACGATGCCTCTCTGCTTCGACAGGACCAAGCCCACCAGACCCCATGCGCTACCGCCTCCTCATCACAGACCTCGACGGCACGCTCCTCGACCGTCGCGGCGCCGTGAGCGGGCGAAACCTCGAGGCGATCCGCAGGCTGCAGGACTCGGGAGTCGAGGTCGTTCCAGCGACGGGGCGCGCGCTCCGCGAGTGCGGCCATGTGCTCGACTTCATCAACCACGAGGGCCACGCGGTGACCGCGGGCGGCGCGCTGATCCACGATGCGCGCGACGGCGCGGTGGTCCTTCGCCGCACGCTTCCCGTCGAGGTCGTGCGCCATGTGGCGCAGGTGCTCGGCGAGCGCGAGCACCTCGCGCAGCTCCTCCAGGACCACACCGCGGCGGGCGTCGACTATGTCATGATCGGCGACCACGAGTTCGACCCGGCGACAAAGTGGTGGTTCGAGCATCTGCCGCTCAGCTATCGCCGAGTGTCGACCGTCGCCGAGCACGACGATGCGGGGCACACGGTCCGCGTGGGCACGGTCGCGCTCGGCGAGCGCCTCGCGGAGATCGTCTCGCTTCTCAAGCGCGAGCTCGGCGACCTCATCGCCGTGCAGCACTGGTCCGCGCTGACGGCCGAGCATGCGACGGGTTCGCCCACGCACATCCTCGAGGCCTTCGACCGCGGCGTGAACAAGTGGACGGCGATCGAGGCGCTGTGCGCGGAGTACGGCGTCGACCCGCGCGAGACGGCCGCGGTCGGCGACGGGCTCAACGACCTCGAGATGATCCGTGACGCCGGCCTTGGCATCGCCATGGCGAACGCAGACCCCCGCATCGCAGCGGTCGCGGGCGCGCGGGCGGGCCACCACGACGCCCACGGCTTCGCGGACGCTGCGGAACTCGTGCTCGCCGCGAACCGCTGAGGAACGCTCGGAAACGGGCCGTTTTCGCTCCTTCCCGCGCGGGCTCCGCCTGTCGGACGCCCAGTCTCCAACTTCGGCGCCTCCGCCCTTGGCGCATCGCCCCTTCTGCCGATAGAGTGTCCGATCTATGAGCGAGAAGGCTCCCGACCAGAACCGTCAGCGCCAAGTCCAGACCCAGGACCTCACCGAGAGCCGTCTCAACGACGACTTCGTGTTCTGGCTGAAGCGCCACGGCATGAACTACCTGCTCGTCGCGCTCCTCGTGGCGTGCGGCTTCATGGGCTACAACTGGTGGCAGCGCAAGCAGATCGAGAAGGCCACCGTGGCATGGGACGAGTTCGTCCAGGCGAGCCTCCCCGAATCGCTCGAGCAGGTCGCGAAGGACCACGAGGTGTTTCCGCAGGTCGCTGTGACCGCGCTCCTCCGCGCGGCAGACCTCAGGCTCCAGCAGATCCAGACGGGCGAGGCCTCGCCCAAGGTGGGCGACACGCCCGCTGTCCCGCTCGACGAGCCGGGCCGCAAGATCGCGCAGGAAGCCGCGGACGAGAACTACGCGAAGGCAGCGGACCTTGCCACGCGCGCCACCGAGGGCGACCGCTCCCGTGCGGCGCCCGTCGTGGTGCCGAGCCTCTTCGGTCGCGCAGCGATCGCAGAGAGCCGCGGCGACTTCAACGCAGCGCGCGGCTTCCTCGAGGACGCTGCGAAGGTCGCGGGCGACCGCTGGCCGCGTCTCGTCGAGATCGCCAACAACCGTCTTGCAGGCCTCGCGGACCTCGAGAAGCCGATCGCGCTTCCGAAGCAGTCTGAACTCTTCGTTCGAACCGTGGAGCCCGCGCCCGCGCTGCCGCAGGATGATCTCTTCAACGCGATCATCGAGGAGCAGGCGACTGGTGACGGCGCGAGCGGCGGCGATGCGCCCGTCGCACCCGAGACGCCCGCACCCGCAACCGCCCCGGGCGGCTGACGCGAGCGGCCCGTGGCCGAATCGAATCATCCTGAGAACGCAGACGACGACGCCCGCGCGCGTCATGACCGCACCGCGGCGCTGGTCGGCGCAGGTGGCGCCGTAGACCGCGACGCGCTCTTCGCGATCTACGAGGAAAACGCGGCGAAGGACGACGAAAGTCCCGTCACGGTCGAGTTCGAGCTGCTGAAGGACCTCGACAAGCGCCTCGACCGCTACATGGTCGACCGCGTGCCGTTCCTGTCGCGCACGCAGATCCAGCGGCTGATCGAGGAAGAGGCGATCACCGTCAATGGCCGCGTGCCGAAGAGCTCGACGAAGCTGAGGAAAGGCGACCGCATCGTCGCCACCCTGCCGCCGCCGCCATCAGGGGCGATCGCCCCCGAGGAGATCCCGCTCGATGTGATCTACGAGGACGACGCGATCATCGTGGTGAACAAGCCCGCGGGGCTCATCGTCCACCCTGCGCGCAGCCACAAGTCGGGCACGCTCGTGAACGCGCTCGCGTGGCGCTTCAAGCACATCTCGGGCGGCGAGCTGTCGAAGGTCGGCGAGGAGTTCGCGCGGCCGGGAATCGTGCACCGACTCGACAAGTTCACCTCGGGCGCGATCGTCAGCGCGAAGAACGACA
>JBIKTI010000128.1:0-6703 GCA_044348205.1 Phycisphaerales bacterium
ATCATGGCGAAGGCCGCAAGCACCGCGCACGCGATGAGGAGCCCGACGACGGAGAGCACCGTGCCCGCGATCGCAAGCCCCTTCGGCTCGCGGCGCATGGCGATGATCCCAAGCACCAGGCCGACGACGCTCCCGATGACGGGAAGCACGAAGAATGCGAGGATCGAGAAGACGAACGACGCGACTCCCATGCCGTTCGTCTCGTCGGGCGTGCGCGGCGCGGGCGTCACGAGCTCGGGGTAGCGCGGCGGTGCGGCGGCGTCGGGGCGCGCACCGAGGTCGAGGCGCTGGCCGATTCCCTGGTCTGGGTGCTGATCGTCGTGAGACACGCGAGGGTCATTCTACCCATTGCAGCGTGTGGGCCTGTCACTACACTGCGGCATGATCGACGGGAGCGCATTCAATCTTCCCGCCATTCTCGCTGTCGGCGTTCCTCCGCTCCTCACCACGATCGCAGCGGGCTTCGCGGCCGCGTGGGTGCTCGGCATCCTCACGCAGCGCCTCGGGCTCTCGCCGATCGTCGGCTACCTGCTCGCGGGCGTCGTCATAGGCCCGCACACGCCGGGCTTCCAGGGCGATGTCGTCCTCGCGCAGCAACTCGCCGAGATCGGCGTGATCCTGCTGATGTTCGGCGTGGGGCTCCACTTCCGTCTTCCCGATCTCTGGGCGGTGCGCGGCGTCGCGATCCCGGGCGCCGTCGGGCAGAGCCTCGTGGCCACCCTGGCGGCCATGGTCATCTTTCATTGGATGGGATGGCCGCTGAAGTCGGGCGTCGTGATCGGCATGGCGATGTCGGTCGCGAGCACGGTGGTGCTGTTGCGCGTCCTGATCGACCGCAGCATGCTTTCAAGCACGCACGGCCATGTCGCGGTGGGCTGGCTGATCGTCGAGGACATCTTCACGGTGCTCGCGCTCGTCATCCTGCCGCTCTTCGCGCTCGACGACTCAGGCGTCTCCAAGATGCTGGCGGACGACCGCACCGCGTGGGAAGCGATCGGGCTCGCGGTCTTCAAGCTGGTGGCGCTGACTGCGATCCTTCTCGTCGTCGGCGCGCGCGTCCTCCCGTGGGTGCTCGCCCTCGTGGCGCGGCTCCGCTCGCCCGAGCTCTTCACGCTCACGGTGCTCGTCCTCTCGATCGCGATCGCGGTCGGTTCCGCGAGCCTCTTCGGCGCAAGCGTCGCGCTCGGGGCCTTCCTCGCGGGAATCGTCGTGGGCCAGTCGCCCGTCAGCCACCACGCTGGCGCGGACGCGCTTCCCATGCGCGACGCGTTCGCGGTGCTCTTCTTCGTCTCGGTGGGAATGCTCTTCGACCCCGCCTTCCTCATCGAGGAGCCGTGGATGGTCGCGGCGGGCCTCTTCGTCGTCCTCGTGTGCAAGCCGCTCGCCGCGCTGGCAATCGTCGCTGTCTGCGGCCACCCGCCGCGCACGGCGCTCACGGTCGCGATCGGCCTCGGGCAGATCGGCGAGTTCAGCTTCATCCTCGCCACGGTCGCGCGCGAGTCAGGCCTCATGCCAGAGGACGGCATGAATGTGCTTGTCGCGACGGCCATGATCTCGATCACGCTGAACCCGCTCGCCTTCCGCTCGCTCGACAGGATCGAGCGGGCGCTGGCGGATCGGCCACGCCTGTGGGCGCTCCTCAACTTCCGCCACGCACGGCGCGAGCGCGCCCTCAACGCGCCCGCCGTCGCGGCGATGGCCGCGAGCGAGAAGCCGCTCGCGATCATCGTCGGCTATGGGCCAGTCGGACGGCTCGTCGACGCGCTCCTTCGCGACGGCGGCCTGCAGACCATCGTCATCGACATGAACATCGAGACGGTGCAGGACCTGCTCAAGGCGGGCCGCACCGCCATCTATGGCGACGCCACGCGGCGCGATGTGCTCGAGCAGGCGGGAATCCGCCGCGCCGTCCACCTCGTGATCAGCCTTCCGCACGCGGATGCGCGGGTGCCGCTCGTCCTCCTCGCGCGCGAACTGAACCCGACCGTCGCGATCACCGTTCGCACCCGCTACATCGCGGACAGAGCGGTGCTCGCGAAGGCGGGCGCGAGCAAGGTCGTCTTCGAGGAAGGCGAGGCGGGCGTCGCCCTCGCGCGGCATGTGCTCGAGCAGCGCGGCCTCGAGCCCGCGCGCGTCGAGGCGCTCCTCGCCGCCGTGCGCAAGCTGTGGCATCTCGGCGACTGAGCGGCGTCACCGCGCCGACTGCGGCGGCTCGTCGGACGGCGCAACGGGCGCGATGCGCGGAACATCGGCGGCCGCAGCAAGCACCTCCGACGGCTCCCGGCCGAGGTCGAACGCAGCGCGCGCGAGATGGAACGCGAGGCTGTCGATCCAGAGCGCCCCGTCGATACGCCGCATCGCGTCGTCGGGGTCGAGGACGCCGATGGCCGCGAGCCGCAGCGCGTCCGCGCGAACGCTCTTCCGCATGGCGGCGACGCCTCCCGACGCCTCGAGCATGCGGGCGACCGCGACCCGCATGGACTCGGGCGGAACGCGCTCGGGCGCCCCGTCGCAGCACGCCTCGAGCAGCGCCCGCGGAAGCTCGAGCGCCTTGTGCACAAGGGCCGAGAGGCCAGGGTCGCCCTCGGCGAGGCTCGCGCCCCTCACGGGCGCGCGCAGAGCGGCGATCGCGCGCTCGATGTGATCGGACGCGTGGAGCACGGCCTGCTGCATCGCGCCCTCCACCTTGCCCTGCTCGTTGCGGCCGACCTCATGGACGAAGCGAACGACCTCCGCACGCGCGATCGACGCCTCGTCGAGCGCGGCGCGCCTGTGCCCGTGCAGCGCCTCGCCGCGGAAGGCGTCCTCCGCCGACTTCGCGACCTCGACGAGCACATCGATCATGGCGCGCCTCGCAGCCTCGGTGGCGACGGGCCCGATCCGGGCGACCGCGAGGCCAAGGTGCCGCGTCGCGCGCGCGCCGCGCTCGGGAACGATTCGCTCGATGAGGTGCGCCATCTGGCCGGAGAGCGGCAGGAGCAACGCCACCCCGAGCGCGTTGAAGAAGGTGTGGAAGAACGCGAGAACGGTCGGCGCGTCGTGGGTGCCGAACGCGGCGGCCGCCCACTCGCAGACCGCGAGAAGCCACGGGAAGATGGCGAGCGCCACGGCCGCGGTGAAGGCATTGAAGAGGACATGGACAAGCGCCGTCCGCTTCGCAGCCGTCGGGGCGCCGATCGTCGCGACAAGGGCGGTCGGCGTCGTGCCTATGTTCTGCCCGATCACGATCGCGGCCCCCTGCTCGAGCCCGATCGCACCCGACGCGACCGCAGCGAGCGTCGCCGTCATGGTCGCGCTCGAGGACTGGGTAATCACGGTCACGGCGCAACCGACGCCGACGAGCAGCAGCCGAGATCCGACCGAACCATTTCCACCCGCGCCTGGCAGGCTCGCGGTGTCGAGTTCGGCGGTGAAGCTCGCCATCCCGTCCTGCAGGAAGTCGATCCCGAGGAAGAGAAGCGCGAACCCCGCGACCGCAGTTCCCGCGTGCGCGGCACGCCCCTTGAAGAGCAGGCGCAGGGCCGCGCCGAGCAGGATGAGCGGCGGCGCCAGCTCGCCGAGCGAGACCTTGAACCCAAGCTGCGAAACGATCCAACCTGTGCTCGTCGTGCCGAGGTTCGCACCGAAGACGACCCCGATCGCCTGCGTGAAGGTGAGGATCCCCGCGCTCACGAAGCCGACGGTCGCAAGCGTCGTCGCCGTCGACGACTGGATGAGCGCTGTCAGCGCCGCGCCCCACGCGACGCCCGAGCGCGCGGACGCGACATGCCGCGTGAGGATGCGGCGAAGCGCATCGCCTGCGAGCGCCTTCAGGCCGTCGGTCATCAGCAGCATGCCGAGCAGGAAGAGACCGATGCCGCCGAGGATCTCCACGATCATGGCGCGATTGTAAAGGGCGCGTTGGCGCCAGAAGGCATCAACTGTCCTTCGGTTCGCCTCCGCGCAGACGCTTCAGCTCAGCGAGCGCCTCGCCGAGGCTCGCCTCGAGGCGCGCGAGCCGCTCCGCGAGAAGCGGCGCGTGCGCGGGGTCGCCCGCGTCGGGCGACTGCAGGCTCTGCAGCGACGAACACTGCGAGGCCGCCCGAGGCTTCTCCATGGCCCGCGCACCCGGCTTGGCCTCGGCCTTCTCGCGCGCGGTGCGCTCCTGCTCGGCGGCGCCCTCGCTCATGCTGTTCACGATCACGCCCACGAGGAGGTTCAGGAACACCATCGTCCCCGAAAGAATGAAGCTGACGAAGAAGATGGGCGCTGCGACGGGCGAGGCCTTGGCGCCGCCGCCCGCCTCGAGGGGAATGCCGCCCATCTGGTCCTGCATGTTGTCGACCCAGCCCTCGAGCGTGAGGATGCCGAACATCGTGAGCATGCTCGTCCAGAGGTTGCCGAAGCGCGCGGGATCGTTCACGCCGAAGAGCGCGACGCCCATCACGCTGTAGACATAGAGAAGGAGCATGAGGAGCGCCGTGATCCAGCCGAAGCTCGGAAGGCTTCGCAGCAGCACATCGACGATCAGCTGGAGCTTCGGCAGCGCGCGGACGAGCCGGAGGCTGCGCACCACCCGCGCGAGGCGCAGCACCTGCGCGAACTGCCCCTCGAGCGGCAGCATGCAGATGACCGTGATGGTGAAGTCGAAGAGGTTCCAGGGATCGCCGAAGTAGCGCATCGGGCGCGTCCCCGCGGCGACGATCTTGAGGATCGCCTCGATCACAAAGAGCCCGACCACCACCCCGTCGACGCGCTTGAGAAGGGTGCCGTGCCGCTCCGCAACGGCGGGAACGGCCTCGAGCCCGACCACGACGCCGCCCACGACGATCGCGGCGAACACGATGGCCTGGAACCACTTCCGAGCGACCGTCCGCTCGGCAAGCGCGCTCACGGCACCGACGCCTCTCGCATCCTGCTCCTGCATGAACACCTCCGTCGTGGCCCGCGCTTCATGCGGCGGGGCGCGGATGGTACGCGCGCGACGGCGTCACTTCCCCGCCATCCTCTCGCGCACGCGGCCGATCAGGTGGTGGAGCGCAGGGCGCTGCTCCTCGGGCGCCATCTTCGCGCCAGCCTCGAGCTGCGCGAGCACCTGCGGCAGCGCCTCTGCGGGAACCTCCGAAAGCTGCGCGAGCGCCTGGTCGACGAGCGCGCGCTGCCCCTCGGTCAGGCTTTCGTAGGAGACGGCGGGAATCTCGACAGGCGCATCGAGCGCCTCGACCTTCGACCACGGCGTCTCCTCGACAGGCAGGTCGAGCTCGCCCTTGCGCACGATCATCGCGGACGACTTGCCGAGCTCGTCGGTCAGGGGCTCCGCGCGGCCGCCGATGTGCTTGGCGAGGAAGGCCTCGACCACCGCGTTGAACGCGATGTTGTTCTCAGGCTTGGCGAAGCCGTGGCCTTCGTCGGGGAAGAGGACATAGGTGACGGGGAGCTTCTTCGCGTCCATCGCGCGGACGATCTGGTCGCTCTCCTGGCGCTTCACGCGCGGGTCGTTCGCGCCCTGCCCGACGAGAAGCGGCTTCTTGATCTCGTCGACATGGGTGAGCGGCGACATGTCGCGCAGCCTGCGGCGCCCCTCCGGCGTGCGCTTGTCCGCGACGCGCTTCGCGAACATCTCCGTCATGGGCGCCCAGTAGGCGGGCACCGACTCGAGGAGCGTGATGAGGTTCGATGGCGCCACGATCGCCACGCTCGCCGCGAAGAGATCGGGCGTGAAGGTCACGCCCGCGAGCGCCGCATATCCGCCGTAGCTGCCGCCCATGATCGCGACCTTGTCGCGCTGGGCGACGCCGTTCGCCACGGCCCATTCGACCGAGTCGACGAGGTCGTCGTGCATCGAGTCGGCCCACTGGCCGTCGCCCTTGTTCACGAACGCCTTGCCGAAGCCCGTCGAGCCGCGGAAGTTGACGGACAGGACTGCGTAGCCGCGGTTCGCAAGCCACTGGTGGTACGGGTTGAATCCCCACGCGTCGCGGGCCCACGGGCCGCCGTGGACGAGGAGCACCATCGGCAGCGCCGACTCGGGGCGCCCGTCGCCGTCCGAATCGCTCCACGACGGCAGCGTGAGGTACGAGGGAAGCACGAGCCCGTCGCGCGTGGCGATCTCGACACCGTGCATCGGCGAGAGCGAGCCGCCCTCGCGCGCAAGCGCCTCGAGCTTCGCGTCGCTCGTGAAGAGCCGCGTGGCCTTCCCCGCGGCGCGGTCATGCAGGTAGTAGCTGACGGGGCCGTCGTCGCGGCGGATCGAGGCGATCCACTTGGTGTCGTCGAAGGAGCGGCTCGCGACCGAGACGACGCCACGCTCGAGGGTCTCGAGGTACGCGAGGTCCTTGGCGACCGTCTGCGAGAGCACCGTGCGCTCTGGGCGCAGGTAGTTGACGACGACCGCCTCGACGGTGCTGTCGATCGGGTTCACCATCGCGCCCGCGATGTCTGCGCGCGCGCCCGCGTGGATGACCTCGCTCGCACCCGTGGAGAGGTCGGTCGCGACCAGCGCGGAGGTGTCGCGGCCGCGCGAGTCGATCGCGAACACGCGCTTGCCAGCGCGGTCGATCCCCTGGAACGCGGTCGTGAGCGCGTCCTCGTACGGCACGGACGCGAAGGGCTCGAACGCCTTCGCGCCGTTGGCGCCGTCGACCACGCGAAGCCACGCGGTCGAGCCATCGGGCTGCGGCTCGGCGACGAGCCGCACCTTCATCGCGTCGTCGACGACCACGCT
>JBIKTI010000127.1:0-6703 GCA_044348205.1 Phycisphaerales bacterium
TCGCCCCGACGACGAGCGTGTACGAGGGCGCGAGCGCCGACGGGCACGGGTGTATCGGCATCTGAGGCGGGAGTCGATCAACGCATGCAGCGGAAGAAGCCCCTCAATCTCGCCCTGAACCCCGTCCTCGGCGGAGCCCTCGCTGCGTTCGTCGCGGCGTGCGCAGGGTCTGCCGCGTCGGGCTCGCCGCAGACGGCCCTTGGCGGTGCGACCAACCCGCCGACGCCCGAGGAGCCTGCGTTTGTGGCGATGCAGGACCGATATCTCTTCCGCATCGCTGCCATGCACGACGCTGGCGCGGCGCCAGACCAAGGCGCGACGACGCCCACCCCCGTCGCCCCTGAAGCGCTGCAAGGTCGCCTCCTTCTCTTCCTCCTGCCCGATGAACCTCGTTTCGCGGGCTTCGAACCCGCGGCAGGCCCCGCGCTTGACCACCGCGCCGTGATCGCGTCGATCCCGATCGGCGCGGACTCCGTCCTCGGCGGGGAGATCGCGCTTGTGACGGGCTCGCCGCGCGGCGAGGCCGCGACGGCGGGGCTCGTCGCGACCCACAGGCTCGCTGAACTCTCGGGGCGCTGGCGCGCGCAGGCCGTCCTCGACCTCGACCGGCGCACGGCGGGCCACCTCGGCAAGGGAAACCTGGTGTCCGAAGTGGTGACGGTCGAACTTGCAACCACTCGGTTCGACGAAACCAGGCTCGACCTGACCACCCGCATCGAGCCGTCCGCCGACGACGGGATAGAGCAGAGCGCCCTTGCCGCTGCGCCTGGCGTGGCGCTTGTCCGCCACCCGAGCGCCCTGCTCCGCGCGCATGGCCGCAGCAGCGCGGCAAGCGACGCGATGCGCGCGGAGACGCTGACCGACGGCATCGAGGCGCTCGTCGTCTTTCCCTACGGCTACGACGATCTTGCGTTCCCCCGACGCCGCTGGCCCACGGTGTATGTGCTCGGCGACAGACCCGACGCGTGGCTCGACGCGCTCGAACTCGCGCGCATCGTGCCCACGCCCGAGGCGCGCGCCACCATTCCGCAGGCGGTCTGGGTCTACCTCCGCACGGAGACGCCTTGGGGACACGGCGGCTTCGTCGACGGCGAGACGCACGGCCCGCGCATGCGGGCGCTTGTCGAGGAGTTCATTCCGCACCTCGAGCAGCGCTTTCGCCTGATCGCGTCGCCCGATGCGCGCGTGGTCGTCGGCCACGGCCATGGCGGCTGGACCGCCGTCCACCTCGCGATCGAGGCGCCTGCGACCTTCGGTGCGGCCTTCGCCAGCGCCCCGAGCTACCTCGACCTCGCGGCGCTCGCGGGCCGCGACCTCTACAGGGATGCGAACCTCTTCACCGACGCGCTCGGGAACGAGACCCCCGCCGTGCGCGCGATCCTCGGCCCAGACGACGACCTCGTCCGCCTGACGATGCGCGAGGAGTTCGCGCTCGAGGCAGCGCTCGACCCGAGCGGCCGATCGGGCTTCTTCTGGCATGAACTTGCCGCCATGTGGTCGCCGCTCGACGCGGCGCGCCGGGTTCCCTCGCCGCTCGTCGACCGCGAGACGGGCGAGGTCGACCTCATGGTCGCGGACGCGTGGGCCGCGCGCGACATCGCGCGCCGCTTCATGCGCGACCCCGCGGGCGTCGGGCCGATCCTCGCCGAGCGCGTGCGCATCGTGTGCGGCGCGCGCGACGACCGCGCGCGGCATCTCTCAGCGGCGGGCCTCAAGGCGCGGGTCGACGCGTGGCTCGCAGCAGAGCGAACGGGCGGGCGGCAGGATCTTCCGACGCGAAGCGCGATCGAAATCGTCGACGGCCTCGACGACGCCGCGACGCGCGTGCACACGCGGCTGAGGTTTCACCGCGAGATCGCGGACCACCTGCGCGCGCGCGGCCATGCGGAGCCGCCCTCCGTCTCTGCCGAGGGGGCGGCGGGAACAGGCGGTGGCCGTCGGCCTGAGCCAGCGCCACGCCCCGCGCCCGCGAAGTAGCGGCGGTGGGCGCACGGCGTCCTGCCGGGGTCTGCCTACGCGCCGATCCCGACCATGCGCGAGGCGCGCGCAACGATGTCGGCGGCCGAGAGCCGCGCCTCGACGAGCGCCTCCGCGAAGGTGCGCGCGACGACCGTAGGCGTGCGCACGCACATCGACTCGAGCATGCATGCGTTGCCGGACGCCGTGCAGGCCTGAGAGACAGCGCCCGCGATCGGCGCGCCTTGGTTGTCCTCGACGACGAGGATGCGGCCGCCGTTGCGGTTCGCGAGGTCAAGAAGCGCCGCCTCGTCGAACGGAATCGAGTAGAGGTCGACGATGGTGGCGTCGATGCCTGCGTCGTCGAGGCCGTCGAGCGCGCGGTTCACCTCGTGCACCATCGCGCCCGCCGTCACGATGAGGAGATCGCGCCCCTCGACGAGCACCTCGAAGTGCCCGAGCCTGAACTCGGTCTCGGGCGTGTAGAGGTACTCGTGGTCGCCCGCAGGGACACGCAGGAAGGACAGGCCGTCGTGCCGTGCGGCCGCGAGCGTGAGCGCGTAGGCCGAGTAGGCGTCGGACGGCTGCAGGAGGTAGAGCGCGGGTGTGCCCGACGCATCGCGCATGGCCGTGAGCGGCCTGAGCGACGCGAGGTCGGAGAGGGCGGTCGACGCTGGGCCCGAGGCGACGGCGGAGAGGCCCGCGTCGGTCGCGACGAGCCGCAGGGCAGCGCCTTCCTGCGCGGCCACGAGGAGCTCCTCGAGCGTGCGGAGGAAGTTGCGGGCGCCCGCCGCAACGAACGGCACGCGGCCTGCTGCAGCGAGGCCGCGCGCAGCAAGCACCATGTGCTGCTCTGCGCCGCGGAGCTCGTGGGCGCGCGCGGCGAGCGCGCGGTCCGCCGTGAAGAACTCGCCCGCAAGCGTGCGTCGCGCCTCGCTCTCGAGGAGCGACAGCTCGGGCATGGCGCGGCCGAGGACGCGCAGCGCCAGCGCGTGCGCGCGACGCGGCGCGAGGCGACCCGTCTGGTGGAGCGCCGTCATGTCGGCCTCGCGCATGGCGCGCGTGAAGTCGGGCAGCGCCGCGAGCGAGTCTGCGGACGACTTCGCGACTGCGGCCTCGCGTGCGCCAGCGACGGCCTCGCGTGGCGTCGGCCGCGATGGAGCCACGCCGTAGGAGCGCGTGAGCCCGACGCGCGAGGCGCGAAGCTCCTCGAGCGCGATGCGCAGCTTGTCACCCGTGGGAATGCGGCCGGTCCAGGCGCCGCCCTGCAGGCTCTTCGCGCCCCAGCCCTTCACGATGCGCGCGAGGATCGCCGTCGGCTGGCTCGCGCCTGCGCGGCGTGCAGCCTCGTCGACCGCGTCGCGGATCCGCGCGGGCGCGTGGCCGTCGATCTCGACCGTGTGGAACCCGAGCGCAGCGAGCCGTCGTGCGAGCGCTTCCGCGCCATCGACCGCGGCCGCGCGGTCGCCCGAGGCGAACGGCGAGAGGAGGAAGACGGGCGTCACGCCCGCGAGCCGCTCCTCCGCGAGATGCGCGAGCGCCTCGAACAGGACGCCTTCGCGCAGCTCTCCGTCGCCGATCAGGACGAAGTGCCGCCGTTCGTCGCCCGCAAGGCGCGCGGCGAGCGCTCGACCGAGGGCGAGGGAGAGCCCCGATCCCGCCGCGCCCGCGACTGCGTTCACGGGCGCAAGCAGGCCAGGAAGCGGCGACAGGGGAAGGGGGCCGTCGCTGCGGCCGAGGCGCGCGAGGTCTGCCACGGCGAGCGGGCGCCACGCGCCGTCGATGAAGGCGGGCACGCCGAGATCCGCATACGCCGCGTAGAGGAGCGGCGCATGCGCGGCGTCGGAGAGGATGAGCTGATCCGCGTTCCGTTCGCGCGGCGCGGCGGGGTCCCAGCGCATCGACTGATAGAGGAGCGTCGACACCACATGCGCTGCACCAATCGCAACAGTCGGGTTCCCGACGCCCGCGGAGGCGCAGGTCTCGAGCACGGCCGAAGCGAGTTCGATCGCCTTCGCGTGGGCCGCGGAATCGAGCGACGCGGTCAGTGCGGCGTCGGCTGGCTTGGCCTGCTTGGCTGGCGTGGCGTGGGAAAGGGCTGCTGAACCGCCCGCTGCGGCGGGAGAGAAGTGTGGTCGCATGAAGACTCCTTCGTGAGGGGTCGGAGGGCGGGCGATCGAACCGGACGCCCGGACGGCGCCCGCGCAGACCGACGCGCGGGCGGAAGCCCAGAGGGGTTGGAGGATCGGCCTGCCGAGTCCCCGTGGCGTCGCCGAGACGACGCGCTGCGGACAGCGCTGGCCGAGGGGGAAAGGGTACACGCAGCCGCCGCATGCGATCAAGGTCGGCGCAGCCCTGGGCACGCGCTTTCCGCGAGATTGCGAGGAAAATGCTCCGCTTTGGCCGCCTGATCGCAACGGATCATGCGCCGCGCTGCATCATCTCCCCCACCGACACGGAACAGCTCCATGCAGAACCACGACATGCAGAACCACGACATGCAGAACCACGCGATGCAGAACCACGACTCGCACAACCACCGCGACCACGGCAAGAGCCGCGGCGGCACGCACAGCCATCCTCGCGCCCGCGGGCGCGCGGGCCTCCTCGCTGGCTTCGTCCGGCTCGGCTGCGCGCGGCTCTCCGCGCCGTCCGCGTTCGCGGGTCTTGCGATCGCGGCCGCGGTGGGCGCTGCGGGCGTCACGACAACCGCGGATGCGCAACTGGTGCAGCGCCTCCCGAGCCCAGTGTCGGCCGCTGAGTTCGAGGGGATGATGCGTGCTGCGCGAATCGACGACGCGATGCGCGAGGTCGCGCTCGGGCTCCACGAGGAGTACTTCAAGCGCTTCCGCGAGTTCGAGCGAAACGAGGTCGAGCCCGCGATGAAGAGCGTGGCGCGTGATCTCAACGACGGCGAGCGGTTCATGCAGGGCGCATCGGTCGAGGAGGCGAAGCGCGAGGCGGAACTCAGGCGCAGGCTCTTCCGCAGCGCCGCGCAGCTCGACGGACAGCTCATCGACGAACTCACGGGCGTCCTCACGGCCGATCAGGCGCTGCGCAGCGAATCGATGCGCAACGCGATGGCGCGAAGGCGTGCGCTGGCCACGATCCCCCGCTTCGGCATTCCGCGCGCCGCGCCAGAGTTCGACCTCCGCGCCACGAGCGCGTTCGCGGCGCTCTCCGAGGATGAGCGCACCCGCGCGCAGCCCTCGCTCGACGCCTACGACCTCTCGCTCACGCAGCTCCTCGAGCGCATGGCCGACGCCGCCCTCGCGCGCGGCGTGCGCATCGCCGAGGCACGCGCCGCGCAGGGCGCGAACGCTGGCGCCGCCGAGCAGGCCGAAGGCGAGGCGGGCGAACCCGATGGCGGCGAGTGGTGGCGGCGCATGCGCGAGATCACGCGCACGGCGGAGTCGGAGCTCCGCGAGATCGACGGAAGGCTCCGCAGGCTCCACCGCGACACGCTCGTCGAGATCGAGATCGCGCTCTCGCCGCGGGCCTCCTATGCGCTGCGCGCGGATCTCGTGCGCGGGCTCTATCCGACCATCGCCTCAGACGGCCCGTTCGACTCCACGCGGCGCCGCGTCGAGTCACTGCGCGCTGCAGGCAAACTCGGCGAGTCGCAGGCCGCCGCTGCCGACGCTGCGATCGCTGCACACGACCTCGCAGCGCGGCCGATGCTCGACGGAATGATGGGCCTCGTCGACGAGCTCGTCTCGAACGGGCTCCAGTCGGAAATCTCCTTCGGCGAGGAGGCGCGCGACCCTGAGCTCGAGCGCATCCAGGGCGTCCTCATGCGGATGGGTGCGGACCTCATGGACCTCTCCACCCGCGATGCGAACGATCTGGCTGCGGCGGTCGGCCTCGACCAGCAGGTCGAGCGGGGAGGCGTCGGAATGGCTGGATTGCCGATCGAGGTGTTCGGCGGCAGCGGCGGCGGTGCCTTTGAGGGCGGCGGAGTGCAGGTGAGCGTCGTCGTCGGCGGCCCGGACGGAGAGTTCACGGAGCTCTCGAGCGAGGACCTCGGCGACGACATGATGGGCTTCGCCTTCGTCGGGCCTGGCTCGCTCGGCGGCGCCTCGTCCGTCGCGCCACGCCTCGATGCGAAGGCGCTCGATGCCTTGGCGAAGCGTCTCGGGCTCGATGGCGCCTCGCGCCCGCTCTTCGACGAGCTCGTGGCGCGCGCGATGGAGGCACGCAACGAGGCGGAGCGCGCGTTCGCGCAGGCGACGCAGCCCGCGCAGCCCGAGGGCGAAGGCGCAGGCGCCACGATGTCGTTCGTGATCGGCGGTCCGAGCGGCGAGTCGCTCGATGCGCGGCTCGCGTTCGCGCGGGCGATCGACGAATCGGAGGAGCGGCTCTTCGACGACCTCCGCGCGGTGGTCGCGGCCGACAAGCTGCTCGAGGCGGAGTCCGCGCGCCGCGCACGCGCGCGTGAACGCCTTCTCACAGGCGAAAGTGGAGCGCACGCGGCAGACTTCGTGGCGATCGTCGGGAATGCGACGCTCTCAGACGCAAGCCGCGCGGTCCTCGCAGGCGAACTCCGCGCATGGGACGAGTCGTCCGTCGCGGCCCTCGAGGCGATGCGTGCGGCCGTCACGGAGAGCGAGCGCATCCAGGCCGAGGCGCTCAAGGCCGCGACGGTCGAGCGCGAGGTGACGCTGCCCGACGGCACCACGCAGATGGCGCGCACGGTCGAGTTCTCGGCGGACGCGAGCACGCGTCTCGGCGAGGCGGCCAAGCGCGC
>JBIKTI010000129.1:0-6672 GCA_044348205.1 Phycisphaerales bacterium
TCCTCAGCGGGAACCTTGCCGAGCGCGGCGAAGCAGCCCTTGAGGATCTCGTCGGGCGCGTTGTCGCCGCCCATGACATCGATGCCGATTCGCATTGCGTGTGGCTTCCTGAAGACGAAAGGGGGAACGGGTTCCGAGTGGATCCCTGCTGAACCGCGGGTTCACAGTCTACGGGATTCCTCCCGTGTCGTGCCGAGCGCGCGGCGGATCTGCGCGGCAGGCGGTGAGGCGCGTCAACGACAACGGCGTGCCTTGAGGCACGCCGTTGGTCGGCTTGATTCGATCTCCGAGCAGGGGCGATCGCGCGATCAGGCGCGATCACGAGCTCGGTCAGGCGTTCGTGTCCTTGTTCACCTTGATCTGCAGTCCCGGGCGCACATAGCCGCAGCTCGAGCAGGCGGTGTGCGAGCGCTTCGCGGCGCCGCAGTTCGGGCAGAGCGTCGTGTGGGAGGCCTTGATGGCCTGGTGTGCGCGACGGCGACGGGTACGGCCAGGAGAGCAGCGGAACGGAGGAACCATGGTCGATCTCTGTGTGAAACGGGCCGCGCACGCGCGCCGGCAAGGTGCGGAAAGACGGGACAGTCTAGGGAAAGCGCGAGGTGTGTCAAGGTTGACGGGCGCGGTGCGAGAGGGTCAACGCGCCAATTCTGCGGGAAAGGACCAGATAACCGTGCGCCTGGTCGGTGATCCATCGTCGAGCCCGCCGGCTCAGCGCAGCGCTCGCATGGATACGCTGCGCGCGATGCCCGTACGCCAAGCCTCGCCTTCGACTTCCCGCCCCGCAGCAGCGTTCGACGCGGAGCTGTTCACCGACGGCGCGTGCTCGGGGAACCCCGGACCGGGCGGCTGGGGCTTCATTCTCCGCGTGGGAGGCTCCGAGCGCGAGGGTTCGGGTGGCGAGACGCGCACGACCAACAACCGCATGGAGCTGCTCGGCGCGATCGAGGGGCTGAAGCTCCTCGAGCGACCGAGTCGCGTCCGCCTCGTGAGCGACTCCCAGTATCTCGTGAAGGGACTGAACGAGTGGCTCGACGGATGGAAGAAGCGAGGCTGGAGGCGCAAGGAGGGCCCGGTCCTCAATGTCGAGCTCTGGCAGGAACTCGACAGGCTGCGGCTGTTGCACGCGATTCACGCGGAGTGGGTGCGCGGGCATGTCGGTCACGCCGAGAACGAGCGCTGCGATCGGCTTGCAGTCGCGGTTATTGACCGATTCCGCTGATTCCAGCGATACCGCCCACAGCATGCTCGGAGCCGTCTTGCACGCATCGCACTGCTCGGATACGCTTAACGATCCCACTTCAAGAGTCACCGATGCCCACGATCAATCAGCTCGTCCGTAAGCCCCGCGTCGTCCAGGCCGCCAAGTCGAAGGTCAAGGACCTCGCTGCATGCCCGCAGCGCCGCGGCGTCTGCCTGCAGGTTCGCACCGTCACTCCGAAGAAGCCGAATTCCGCGCTTCGCAAGGTTTGCCGCGTGCGTCTCACGAATGGCAAGGAAGTCACGGCGTACATCGGTGGCGAAGGCCACAACCTGCAGGAGCACTCGATCGTGCTCGTGCGCGGTGGCCGAGTGCGCGACCTTCCCGGCGTGCGCTACCACGTGGTGCGCGGTGCGCTCGACTGCCTCGGCGTCGATGGCCGCAAGAAGGGCCGCTCGCAGTACGGCGTCAAGAAGAAGGCCGCCGCAGCCGCCAAGAAGAAGTGATCTGATTCGAACGACATAGCCCGGAAGTGGCTCTCGACGGTTGCCGTCGGAAGAGCCGGGCGACTGAGTAATCGCGGATTCGAACCTTCGGGAATGTCCATCTCCCGTCCGCGGTGAAGAGAGGCCGAGAGCCAGCCGGCTCGAGGCCAGCAGCCACAGGAGTGTTCACATGGCCCGTCATTTCAAGCGTCCCGACGATGTGTGGCTGAAGCCCGATCCCCGCTTCCAGGACAAGATCCTGTCGAAGTTCATCAATTGCGTGATGATGGGCGGCGAGAAGGCGACAGCGCAGCGCGTCGTGTACGGCGCGCTCGACGCGATCCAGTCCCGTCTCGAGAAGGAGCGGGGTGCAGCCGACAAGGAGAAGGCGGAAGCGATGCCGCGCTCCTCGATTGAGCTCTTCCACCTCGCCCTTGAGAATGTCCGCCCCGCAGTCGAAGTGCGCTCGAAGCGCGTCGGCGGTGCGAACTATCAGGTTCCGATGCAGCTGAACCGCCGCCGCCAGCAGTCGCTGTCGTTCCGCTGGCTCATCGACGCAGCGCGCGACGAGAAGGGCAAGCCCATGCATCTTCGCCTGGCGAAGGAACTGTGGGACGCCGCTCGCAACGAGGGCAAGGCCGTGACGACGAAGGAGAACACGCACCGCATGGCGGATGCGAACAAGGCCTTCGCGCACTTCGCCTGGTGATCCAGGCGAAGTCGAGTTTGATCGGTTGCCGCTGCTGCGGCTCCCTTTCGTGCTTGATTCAAGCGTTCGCAATTGGCGGCGGTCTGAGGCTTCGGCTCAGACCGCCGCCTTTGCTCGCTTTGGTGCTTGAGGTGTCGGCCTTCGACTCCCGCGGTTGTTCTTCCGCGGACTCCGTCCGCGGGCAGCCGTGGTCGTCGCCGCCGACGATCTGAGTCGCGCGCGTCGGAGGGCACTGGTGTCCCTGGACGAAGTCCATGGAACGGATGGTGTCAGCCGCCGTTGACGCGGCGTCGCTTGCCGGTGCCGGGCAGGTCGGCCCTCCATCGGGCATCCCCGCTTCGTGCGGTTCGTTACCCTTTCGTGCATGTACGGGCTGATCAACAAGGCCGTCGAGGGGCTCGTGCGCAGTCGGTTCGGCGCCGAGACCTGGCATCGCATCAGGACTCGTGCTGGTCTCAAGGACGAGCCTTTCGTCTCCATGGAGCAGTATGGCGACGATGTGACCTACGGCCTCGTTGCGGCGGCAAGTGCGGAGCTGGGCGTTCCCGCGGAGGCGATCCTCCAGGAGTTCGGCCTCTACTGGGTGCGCTACACAGCGGACGCGGGCTATGGCGAACTCATGAACACGGCGGGCCGCACGCTGCCTGAGTTCCTCGAGAACCTCGATCAGATGCACACGCGCGTCCAGCTCTCCTTCCCGAACCTCCGCCCGCCGAGCTTCACGGTGCGCAACGCAACCGCCGACAGCCTCGAGCTCCACTACTACTCCGAGCGTCCGGGCCTCGCGCCGCTTGTCATCGGTCTCCTGAAGGGGCTTGGCGAGCGCTTCGGGCTCACGCTCGAGATCGCCGCCCGCCGCGTCGAGGGCGACCGGCCGCACGACGCCTTCGATGTGCGCTGGAAGGAAGCGTCGGCATGAGCGAGGGGCCTGGATGCGGCCTGGAGGGAAGCGCCGAGGTGCTGCGCGCGCTGTTTCCGTTCTTCATCGAGGCCGACGCCGAGGGGCGAATCGTCGCAGTCGGGGCGCGATGGGGCTCGCTGGCGCCTTCGGTCGCGATCGGGGCGCAGTTGATGGAGGTGATCGCGGTCGAGCGTCCCGCGGCCGTGACGACGCTCGACGAAGTGCGCGCGCGGCCGAACGATGTGTTTCTCGTCGCGCTGCGGTCGCGGCCCGACTTCAGGCTGCGCGGGCAGTTCGTGTCGCACCGTGTCGCGGACGGCGTGCACGCGCTCTTCGTTGGAAGCCCTTGGATGACGCGCATCGACGACCTCGCGCGGTTCGGGCTGTCGCTCGCGGACTTCCCGCCGCACGACTCGCGCGGCGACTTCCTGATCCTGCTCCAGTCGCAGGAATCGACGCTCGCGGACATGCACCTGCTCACGCAGCGGCTGCGCGCGACCGCCGAGGCGCTCGAAGTGCGCAACAACGAGATGGCGCGCGAGCTCGACCTGCGCGCGCAGCTCGAGTCGGAGCTGCGCCAGAGCCAGAAGATGGAGGCGGTGGGGCGGCTTGCGGGCGGCGTTGCGCACGACTTCAACAACATCCTGATGGCGATCCAGGGATACGCCACGCTGTCCTTGTCGCGCCTCGCCGCCGACGACCCCGTGCGCGGTTGGATCGAGGAGATGCGCAAGGCCGCCGACCGCGCCACGGCGCTCACGAGGCAGCTGCTCGCGTTCAGCAGGCGGCAGGTGCTTCGCCCGATGGCGCTTGATCTCGTCCGCGAGGTGCGCGAGCTCGAGACGCTGCTTCGCGCGCTGATCGGAGAACGGATCGAGGTGCGTCTCGTCGCGACGGGGCCTCTCGGCGCCGTGTGGGCCGATGCGACTGCGATCCAGCAGATCGTGATGAACCTCTGCCTCAATGCGCGCGACGCCATGCCGCTCGGGGGCGTCCTCGAAGTGCGCGTCGGGCCGGCCCCATCGGGAGACGACGGTGCGCGTCGCTTCGCCGAGATCGTGGTGCGCGACACGGGCACGGGCATGGACCAGGCCACGAAGGCGCGGATCTTCGAGCCGTTCTTCACCACGAAGGATGTCGGCAAGGGAAGCGGCCTCGGCCTCGCCACCGTGTACGGCCTTGTCCAGCAGTGCGGCGGCTCGATCGAGGTCGAGTCGGAGCTTGGCCGCGGCTCGACTTTCCGCGTCCTGCTGCCACTCTCGGACACCGAGGCCGCGGTCGCGCAGGCGAAGGCCGAGACGGGTGCCCTCGGCGGCCGTGGCGAGCGCATCCTGCTGGTCGAGGACGAGCCGCTCGTGCGCAGGCTGCTCGAGCAGCTCCTCGTGCGCGCGGGCTACGAGGTGAGCGCTGCATCCAACTCCGGCGAGGCGCTTGCACGGATGCAGAGGCCGCAGCCGATCGATCTCGTCGTCACCGATGTCGTCATGGCGCAGATGACGGGGCCCGAGCTGATGCAGCGGATCACGGCGCTGCGCGGTCCGATCGCGACGGTCTTCATGTCGGGGCACACCGACGACGAGACCGTGACGAGCGGGCGGCTCTCGCGCGAGCAGCGCTTCATGTCGAAGCCGTTCGCGCCAGCTGCGCTTCTCTCGCTCGTGCGCGAGCTGCTCGAGTCGACGCGCGACCTGAGATAGGACGGCGCGGAAGATTCGGGTCTTCAGGCCTTCGTGCGGGTTGCGGTGCCGTCGGACGCCGTGCGGGCGGTGTGAGCCTGACGGCCCGTTGGGCTCTCAGGGAGACACGGAGGAGAGATGTCTTCCCGTGTCGCTCGCTCATCTTCCCCTTGCTTGTCTTGTCTTTCCTCTTCTTCCGCCGTGCCTCCGTGAGAGAGACCCGGAGTCCAACCACCTTCCGCAGCGGTCCGGCAAGACCACACGATTTCCTGGCGCGCCGAAAATTCCTTCCTGCAGAAATGCGGTGGATCCGGGAGTCGTGCGATTCGGGTGGTATGTTCGCGGCGTGGATCTGGGTGGAGGAGGAAAGATGAGTGTTCGGATGAGGGAAAGAGGTCGCGCGGGCGCCGCCGTCCGCGGTCGTGTCGTCGGGGTCGGTGAAGTCGTCAGCCGTGCGGCTCGGCATGCGTGGCTCGGGACGCTGGCGTTGCTCGCAACGCTCTGCGCGGTTCCGCAGCCGTCGTCGGCGTACGGGGCCGCTGCGGCTTCAGCCGATGCGCCGCGTGCGCGGCTTGCGCAGCGGCTCGTTGATTCCGCGGCGGAGTCGATCGCGTCCTTTGCGGCGGGGGGGCTGCGCATCGGCGACCTCGATGGCGGCGCAGTCCTGTCGCCCACGCTCGTCGTCGATCCCGCGCTTGAGGAGGCGCTTGACCGCGCGATGGCGCTTGAGCTCCTTCTCTCGGAGTTGCCGCGCCCGAACCGCGCGGCCTGGAGAGCCATGGCGGATCCACCTGCCGCCCGGGCCGAGGGTGACGATGCGCGGCGTGCGTCCGCCGCAGCGGGCTTCCACCCGAGCGCTGAATCCGATCTCGAGCGGCTGTCGCGGCTCCTCGTGACCGAGGCTCTGCTTGCGCGGCTTGGCGACGACACGCGGCTTCCTGCGGATGCCGTGCGCGACATCGTCGCCGTCTTGCCGAGGCCTCCGATGCACCCAGGCGCCGATGGCGCGCTTCTCGCCCGCGTGCGGTCGCTCGAGCGCGGAGGCAGCTCGACCGCTTCGGCGCGCGCCGCGGGGCAACGGATCGTCGCGGAGTTCGACAGCGCGCTCCGACAGACGGAGCCGTGGCGCGAGCGGCACGAACTTGTCCTCGATCGAATCGCGTCGCGCGCGGATGGCGAGGATGGCCGCGCCCTCGTCGCGGTCTCCATGCGCGTGATGGCCGCGCAGGCGGGCTGGCCGCCTCCGCCGCCGCGCACGCCGAGTGGGCGCGTCTCGACCGCCGCGCGGCAGACCGACCCGATCGTGCGCGGCATCCGCCAATCGGTCCGCGACGGCTGCGGTGGCCATGCGCTGGCCGAAGCCCTCGTCGCGCTGCGGCCGATCAGGGTCGGGCGCATCGACTCGATGGTCCTTGGGGCGGACGGCAGGCTTCGCGTCGGTCGGAGCGACGCACTCCTGTCCGACGAGTCGATCGACGACTGGCGCCGTGCGGCGGGTCTCGTTCGGACCGCCGTCGGCTGGACGGGCATGCCAGAGCGACCGCGCCCGAGGCCACCGCGCATTCGCGATGCGCCGATCGGCTTCAAGTCGAGCTAGGTTCTGCCTGACGGATCCCCGGACGTCGAATCGCGCGGCATCCCGGCTGGCGGCGTCGGCTTCAACTCGCTGTATCGCTGCGGATACAGCTTCGTTTCGCCTCCTT
>JBIKTI010000130.1:0-6665 GCA_044348205.1 Phycisphaerales bacterium
GAGCTTCGACAGCGCGTAGTCGGGGCCCGCGAGGGTCGCGGTCAGCTCGGCGGCAAACGCCGCGACCTCGGCCGGCGTGACGCTGCCCTTGCGATACGCCGCGATCTCCTCGAGCGGCACATGCTTGAAGTGCAGCTTCATGTAGTCGTGGTCGGCCTCCTTCACGAGGCGGCCGAGCGTGGTCTCGGCGCGCGCGCGGAACCACGCCGCGTCGACCTCGCCGAGGCAGTGCTTCATCGCCGCGGTGTAGAGATCGATCGAGAAGGTGTTCGGCGTGAGGTGGTTCAAGTGGTGCGACTGGAAGCACGCGATGTCGGCCGCGATCTTGAAGCCGGCGGCCGAGAGCTCGGTGTAGAGCGCGTGGCCGCGGGCCTGGCCCGTCCACTTGAAGATGCGCTCGGTGCATTCGCGGATCAGGTCGTCGGCGTCGGCGGCCTCGAGCCCGCCCTGCTTCTCGCTCTTCTCGATGAGTGCCTTCGCGCGGTCGCTGAAGACGGTGCGCTTCGCAAGCAGCGCCTCGATGCGCGCGCGCGTCTCGGGGTCGAAGTAGTCGGTCATCAGCACCGACGAGAACACGCGGTGCTCGGGGCGCAGCGTCGAGCGGAAGGCCGTCGCGATGATCGGCTGGCTCTTCGAGCCGACGCAGGTCATGTCGTAGAAGTTGTGCGGCTCCATGGCGAAGCACGCGAAGAGGCGGCCGATCCAGCGGTACTCGTCGGGGCGGCCGATGCGGATCGCGCCGTGACGCTCGCCGCTCGTGCGCTCGAGGTCCTCGTCCGAAAGCGAGAATCCGAGGTGAAGCCTCGAGAGCAGTGCGCACACCGTCCTGTTGCAGGCCATGTTGACGAGCAGCGCCTTGTCGTAGAGCGGCACTTCCTTCGCGAACATCGCGGACAACGCTGCGAAGAGGCGGTTCTGGAGGTCGCGCTTGGCGACGAGACGGGTGCTCGAGTCAGACTGCGAGGCGAAGGTGGTCATGGATCGTTCCTTGCGAGGCGGGCGGCGGAGCCGCCTGGACGAGTATCGGCAAGGATAGCGCGAAGCCCGCGCAAACCGTGCGAAATCACGGCCCGAAGAGCGCGCTGAATCTCGGACGAATGGAAAGATCTCGCGCGCGCCACAGCGGTCAGCGCGCGGCGTCCACGAGCCCCGCGAGGTCGAGGAAGAATGCCTGCACGAGCGCGGCCTCCTTCAGGCGCTCGAAGCGCCCCGACTGCCCGCCGTGGCCCGCCTCGAGGTTGATGTGGAAGAGGAGCGGGTTCGAATCTGTCTTCAGCCGACGCAGGCGCGCGACATACTTCGCTGGCTCGTAGTACTGGACCTGCGAGTCCCAAAGGCCCGTCGTCACCAGCATGGCGGGGTAGGGCTTCGCCTCGATGTTGTCGTAGGGCGAGTACGAGAGGATGTAGTCGTATGCGGCCTTCTCGCGCGGGTCGCCCCACTGCGTCCACTCGTTCGTCGTCAGGGGGATCGTCTCGTCGAGCATCGTGGTGAGCGCGTCGACGAACGGCACGGCAAGGAGCATCCCGCGGTAGCGGTCGCCCGCCTGGTTCGCGACCGCGCCCATCAGCAGCCCGCCCGCCGAGCCGCCGCGCGCGAAGACCTTGTCCTTCGCGCCATAACCCTCGCGCACGAGGAAGTCGGTCGCGTCGACGAAGTCGTTGAAGCTGTTCTGCTTGTACAGGAGGCGACCGTCCTCGTACCAGTCCTGCCCGAGATCGGCGCCGCCGCGCACATGAAGCGTCGCCACCGCGAAGCCGCGGTCGAGGAGCGACACATCGCCGCTCGAGAACTCAGCATCGCTCGTGATGCCGTAGGCGCCGTAGCCCTCGACGACGAGCGGCCGCGTGCCGTCCTTCGCGTACAGGTCCTTTCGCCACACGATCGAGACCGGGATGCGCTTGCCGTCGCGGCTCGGCGCCCAGAGGCGCGCGCTCGCGTACTTCGTCGCGTCGTAGCCAGGCACCGGCTGCACCTTGCGGACCGTCTGCGCGCCCGAGGCGAGATCGACATCGATCGTCGTGCGCGGCGTCGTCAACGAGGTGTACACGACGCGGACGAACGGAAGCGAGGCGTCCGCGTTCTCGCCGAAGGTCATCGCGAATGCCTCTTCGGTCGTCGGCACGACGAAGCCCGCGCCGCCCGACGCGGTCGAATCGAGCCACGGCAGCACGCGGACCTGCGCATTCGCGGCGACCCGCTCCTGGAGCACGATGGCTCCGTCGAGGAGCTCGACCGCGTCGACCGCGGCGTCCATGCGGTGCGGCACCAGCTCGCGCCACGCGCTGCGGTCGGACGACTTCGCGTCCTCCACCGAAACCACGCGGAAGTTCCGCGCCGCATCGTTCGTGCGGATCACCCAGCGCCCCTTGAGGTGGTCTGCGTAGCTGCGCACGCCGTCGACGCGCGGAAGCACCACGCGCACCGCCGCATCCGGCTGCGCGCGCGGCACGGCGCGGAGCTCGTTCGTGTGGAAACCCTCGAGGAAGATCAGGAAGTACTCGTCCGACGCGCTGGTGCCGATGCCGGTGAAGAGCGTCTTGTCCGGCTCGTCGTAGACGAGGACATCCTTGTCGGCCGCGGTCCCGACCGCGTGGCGATACACAGGACCGCTCTGCAGGAGCACGGGATCCTGACGCATGTAGAAGAGCGTGCGGCTGTCGGCGGCCCACTCGACCGTCTCGAGCGTGGGCGTGATGCGCTCGGGAAGCACTTCGCCCGTCGCGAGGTCCTTGATGAAGAGCGTGTGGATGCGGCGTCCGCTCACATCCTGCGTCCACGCGAGGTAGCGGCCGTCGTCGCTCACCGAGTAGTCGCCGATCGCGAAGTAGTCCTCGCCCTTCGCGAGCGCGGGCCCGTCGAGGAGAAGCTCGGCCGGCGCCTTCGGGTCGGGGCCGGTCGCGCCGCCCTTCTGGCGGTAGATCTTCGGATACTCGGCGCCCTGCTCGAACTTCGTCCAGTACCACGCGCCGTGGTTGAACGCAGGCACGGTCGCGTCGTCTTCCTTGATGCGCGAGCGCATCTCGGCGACCAGCGTCTCGCGCAACGGCGCGAGCGGCGCTGTCTTCGCGTCGCAGTAGGCCTTCTCCGCCTCGAGGTATCGCATGATGTCGGGGCGCTTTTTCTCCGAGTCGTCGTCGCGCAGCCAGTAGTACTCGTCGACTCTGTCGCCGTGCGGGCTTGCGACCGTGTGCGGCCGCATCTCGGCCACGGGTGGGCGCGCGGTGCACGCCCCGAGGATGAGGGCGACGGACGCGGGGCCGAGGCGGGAGAAGTGCGTCGATGATGGATGGTCGCGCATGGCGCGCGGAGGATAGCCCCGCCGCGGCGGCCGGGCGTCAGCCCGCGTGCGTCAGGAGATACGAGAGGATCGCGCCCCCGAGCACCATGCGCACCACACCGCGGATCGCAACGAGCCTCGTGGTCAGCGGGATCCGCCGCAGCACCATCATGTAGACCTCGGGCGCGAGCAGCATCGTGACCCCGCTCGCGACCGCGAGCCAGCCGAGGATGGTGACCATCACGCGGAGGTCCGCGACCCAGAGGTTGTGCAGCACCACGATCACGAGGCCGACGAGGAGGGCGTAGAGCCCGCCGACGAGCGGCGTGAGCGGATGGGGGGCGACGGCCGCGAACGCGCGCGTCCAGAAGCGCGGCCGAAGCGCGAGGCTCGCGCCGACCACGAGGAGCGCCGCCGCGAGAAGCCATTCGACGACCTCCGCGCGCGACATCGTTTCGATCGCCGCCAGCGGCGCTTGGGCGAGGCCGAACGGCAGTGACTTCGCCAGTTCGGATGATGCGGTGCTCATGTCGTTCCCCCTTCAGGCGGTGATCACGCGGATCTCACGCAGAAATCCATCGTTCGCAACATAGGCCGAGGCCCATGCCGCCGTCGAGCGGCTTCGCGCGTGGGGCGCGACAACGCCGCGATCGGGAATCCCCACGCGAGGATCACTCCGCGGGGTTCAGGGGTCGGAATCGCTCCGCTCGCACGCGCTCTCCGATGGCGTCAGCCGTACATCTCCATCAGGTCCGCGCCGTCGTCGGCAGCGTCGCCTCCATCTGCCCTGAGCGCGAGTCCGACGCTTGCAAGGAGCGCGACCGCGAGGATCGCTGCGCCGAGGAAGCGCCAGAAGGTGGACGCGCCAGCGGAGGGTGCGCGATCTGCATTCGGCGCAAACGCATATCCGCCGAAGGGAAGGAGAGCGGCCACGATCCACGCCCACTTCGGAAACTCGTCCTGCGCATAGGCGAAACCACAGGTGGCGACGAGCGCCGTGAGCGTGCCGAGCGTAAGCGCGACAGCCCCGCCTGCCGAGAGGACGGATGCGCGCGCGTCGCTTCGCCCGCGCCTTCCGACGACGGCGACGAGCGCCGCGATCGGGAGTGCTCCGACGCTGATGGCCCCGCACATCACGGAGAGCGACGCGAACCCCCCGAGGCCGCTCAGCATGGCGAAGACGCCGAAGACGCCCCACGCGACCCAGAGCGCGGCGCCCCGCGCGCACGCCGCATAGCCGACGGCGCACAGGACGACGAGCGCGCCTTGCGCCACCTGCCAGCCCGCGTCCATCGCGGGAAAGCGCACGAAGGACGCGGCCCACAGCGCCGCGCCCAGAACGGCGATGACCGTGAGCCAGCCCTCGAGCCCGCGCACGGCCGCCGCACGCGCGGCCGTGAGCGCCCAGCCCGCGAGCGCGACCACGAGCGCGGCGAGGCCGACGCGGTGCCAGCGCTCGAACGGCGCATCGTCGTTCTCAAGCGTGAAGAGCTGCCGCAGGATCGCGTTCCAGCCGAGTTCGCGCGTGAAGCTGAGGACAAACGCCGCCATCAGCGCGAATGCGAGACCGCCCTCCAGCACGGCCGTGCGCGCGCGACCTGCGCGCCGCGACCAGAGCACAACGGGAACGGCCGCGATCGCAGCGACAAGCGCTGGGATCACGATGACGCTGAGGATGTACTGGGCGATCTCGCTCATGCGGTCGATCCTGCGGGAAGCCCGCGTCGCTCACTCCTTCGCCACATCGCCCTCGAGCGCGATGATCATCTTCACCTCGTCCCCAAGCGCGCCCTTCGGCGCGTCGATCCCCCACTTCATGCCGTAGTCGCTGCGCTTGAGCGCGAAGCTGCACTCGAAGCCGACCTTCTGGCCCGTCGGCCCCTTGCCGATCCCCGTGACCACGCAATCGACCTCGATCGACTTGGTGACGCCGCGCAGCGTGAGGTCGCCCGTGACCGTGTAGCGGCGCTCGCCGACGCGCGTGGCGCCAGTCGACTTGAAGGCGATCGTGGGGAACTCGGCCTCGTTGAAGAAGCTCGGCCCCTGCAGGTTGCCGTCGAGCTTCGCGCTTCCCGTGTCGACCTTCTTCACCTCGACGACCACATCGAACGACGGCGCCGCGCTGTCGTCGAGCGGCCAGCGCGCCGTTCCCGCGACCTCGTTGAAGCGGCCCCAGAAGAACCCCGCGCCAAGGTGCTGGATGCGGAAGACCGCCATCGAGTGGATGGGGTCGAGCGTGATCGTCGACGGTGCGACCGCCGCGGACACCGCAGCGGGAGCGCCCTGCGCGCGCGGCGCGCCTGCCGCGACGGAACCAGCTCCGAGCGAGGCGAGCGACAGGAGCGAGAGCGAGGCGAGCGAGAACGACACGAGCGGAAGAGCGAGGTTTGCGCGGTTCTTCATGGGATCTCCTGCGAGGTGGGTCGTCATCGTACAGGCGGCGTCGCGGCGGGCGGCGCGCTTGGCAGCGAGACCCGCGCGAACTCGATGCGCTTGTATCCGGCGCCCTCGTGGAGGACGCCGATCATGCGCGCGCCGTCGGCGCCGAGACCGAGATCGATGGGCACGCTGTACGCGAAGCCTCCTGGCTCGACGAGCATCTTCTCGGGCCAGCTGCGGCCATCGTCGCGCGAGATCCACACCGTGCCGAGCGCGCGGCGCGACTCGCTGTCGCATCCCGTGAAGACGACGGTCCCTCCGCCAAGCGCAAGGACGCCGCCCATGCACTGCGGGTCGGGCAGCTCGGGCACATCGGCAAGCTGCGACCAGGTCGCGCCGCCGTCGGTCGACACGGCGGCCGTGCGCCGCTTCGCCCCGAGGTGCTGGCGCGCGTTCAGGACCACCGCGCCGTCGGCGCGCTCGAACATCTGAACCTCGTTCCCGAGGCCCTTGGGCGCATTCGGCGCGACCGCGCCGATCCGCCAGCTGTCGCCGCCGTCGTCGCTGAAGGCCGCATACACGCGCCAGCGGTCGTACGGACCCTCGTTGAACGGCATGACCAGCCGGCCCGCGTGCGCGCCGTGCGCCAGCTGGATGCCGACGCCAGGGCCAGTGGCCACGCTGGTCGCGCCGACCGCGCGCTTCACCTCGCGCGTGACCTCGCGGGGCGTGCTCCAGGTGTCGCCGCCGTCGTCCGAGTGCATCACGAGCGTGCGGCAGACCGTGTCCTTGTCGCCGTTCGACTCATGCCCTTCCGTGACGCAGCCTTCGCCGCAACCCTCGGGATACGACTGGAACATGAGGATCACGCGCCCCGCATGCCGCCCTTCGCGGACCTCGACCACGCACGGGTTGTTGAGCGAGCGCGCGGGGATGTCGCAGATCGCGCGCACGGGCGACCAGGTCGCGCCGAGGTCGTCGCTCGCGCGCAGCACGATGTCGTTGG
>JBIKTI010000131.1:0-6644 GCA_044348205.1 Phycisphaerales bacterium
CCCGTCGATCGCGCGTCGAACGAGGGCGAGCGGTGCGCTCGGCGCGTCGCTTGCGCCAGGGACGACGAAGTCCTCGAGCCGCGCGTCGGTGGCGCGGAGCGCGAGGACCTCGCACGCGAGCCTGTCCGCGAGGACGCGCGCCGCGATCGACAGGAAGGCGTCCGCGTCGATCGGCTCTGCCGCGCGCGCCACCAGTTCGCGCGCGACGAGCGCCGCGTCGATGCTCACGGCGCCGATGTCCTCCGCGTCGTGCTCCGCGCGCGCGCCGCTCTCGAGCGCGACGCCGGCATCGTCGGAGGCGATGGGCGGCGCCTCGCCCTCGTTCAGAAGAAGGAACTCCGAGTCGCCGCAGCGGACGCGGTCGCCCGCCGCGAGCGCGACCGCACCCGAGATGCGCACGCCGTTCACGAAGGTCCCGTGACGGCTCTCGAGGTCGCGGATCTTCCAGCGCCCCGCATCGGGCGTCAGTTCTGCGTGCCGCCTGCTGACGGTCGGATCTGCGATCTCAAGCGCCTCCGTCGACCGGCCGATCAGCTGCGGCTCTGCGTCGGGCAGCGCGAAGGCGCGGCCTCGGTCGGGCCCTCTCACGACGACGATCGACAGCATGGCGGCATCGTACGGGAGCGCCCCGTAGGATGCGCCCATGGCGGAGCCCCTGCGACCATCGATGCGGTTCGTCATCCTGCACGGGCGGGACGGCTTCACCATCGGCGAACGCCTGCGGCGGTTCGAGGCCGAGCTCAAGGCGGCCCACGGCGATCTTTCGCGCTTCGACTTCGACGGCACGAACGCGCGGCTCGTCGATGTGCTCGACGAACTGCGCACCTTCGGTCTGCTCGCCACCCACAAGCTTGTGGTGGTCGACAAGGCGGAGCAGTTCGTCTCGGGCGAAGGGGTTCGCGCGGCGCTCGAGCGCTATGCGGAGAACCCCATGCAGGAGGCGACGCTCGTCCTCCGCTCGGAGAGCTGGCGCCCCGGCAACCTCGACAAGCTCGTCGCGGCCGTGGGAACCGTTCTCAAGTGCGAGCCGCCCGACGAGTCGACCGCAGCGCTCTGGTGCGCCAGGCGCGCCGAGAAGGCGCATGGGATATCGATCGACGACCGCACCGTGGCCGCGCTGATCGAGCGCGTGGGCAGCGACCTCGCGAGGCTCGACTCCGAGCTCGCCAAGTTCGGGGCCTATCTCGCGACGGAGCCGGAGGGCGCGCGCCGCGTGACGCCCGAGCTCGTGGTCAAGCTGACAGGGCAGAGCCGCGAGGAGGCCGCGTGGGAGGTGCAGTCGGCCGTCCTCTCGGGAAGGCCGATCGAGGCGATCCGCATGGTGCGCGGACTCGTCGAGATTTCGCAGGCGCCCGAGCAGCTGATCCTCTGGTCGCTCGTCGACCTCGCCCGCAAGATGCACGACGCTGCGCGCATGCTCGCAGAGGGCGCGGACGACCCGTCGATCGCGCGGCAGGTGAAGTTGTGGGGTCCCTCGCAGGCGCCGACCCTCCGCGCCGCTCGCCGCCTCGGGCCCGCGCGCGCAGCGCGGCTCTTCGACGACGCCGTCGACCTCGACCGCAGGTCGAAGAGCGGCCTTGCGGGAGACCTTCCGCGCACCCTCGAGGGGTTCGTGGCGCGGGTTGCGGCCGAGTGCGCCGGCTGAACGCCCGAGGCGCAGGAGACGCCCGCACTCGGAAACTGCGGGATTCGCGACTCCTCTGCCGATACTTCCCAATGGCGGACACGCTCGGAAAGGCCGCGACTGCGGAAAGGTCGCGGGCCCACGGGCGCTTCTCAGGATTGGCCGCGGTTCACCGCCCGCCGAGACTGTGGAGACGACAGGACACAGAGTCAGGAGACCCGCCGCCTCGGAGAGGCGGTGCGCGTCGGGAGTGTGCAGGACGCACCAGCCCCGTTTGAACGAGGAGCATCCCGTGCAGGACATGAATCACGCGGCGACGAGCAAGGGTCAGGGCATGGACGGCGGGCTGTTCCGGCCGATGCAGCTGTCGCGCGCAGCCGCTGCCTTTGGACCGATCTACGCAGTTCCTTCCTCGGGTGGGCTGGTCTTCGGGGCCTCTCGCCCGCTGACCGCCGTCGGCTGGGCGCTCGCCTGTTCGCTGACCGTCTCGCTGGGCTGCGCTGTTGGACCAGCGGGAGGCTCCGCGGATTCCCCCGCGGAAGATCCGTATGCCATCGCGCCTGAGTCGAGCACCGCACGGCCCGCCGCTGTGCGCGGCGCTGCGCCGAAGGAACGCACGGACGGCGTCATCCCACAGGAGGACGAGGCGAGCCTCATCGATGCCCTTGCCTCGACCTACGCCTCCGACATGGCGGCGCTCGCGGACATGCAGCGCAACCAGCGCGGCGCGGGCGAGCAGGTGTCCCCGCGGCCGATCGAGTTCGCGGAGCCCGACGCGTCCCTCTCTGACGATTGGGCGGCGTCCGTCGCCTCGCGCCCGCAGAACCCAGTGCTTGCGAGCGCGTGGGAGCCAGACCCGCAGCGCGCCCCTGGCGACAGAGGGCCGAAGGCGCTGATCAGGGCGCCAAGCGTGACGCCGAGCCAGAAGCAGCCCGCGACGCAGGAATCCGCGCCCGCGAGCCCCGCGTCACAGCCAGAGCAGCCGAGCACGGCGCAGCAGCCGAGCACGGCTCCCACACCAGGCCCCGCAAACGCTGAGCCCCAACCGCCGCGCGCGACCGCGAGTCCCGTCGTGCCGCAGCCGCCCGCGCAGACGACTGCTCCTGCTCAGATGCCTGCGGCGGACACGAGCCTCTCAAGCACGAGCCCCTCAAGCACGATCCCCTCAAGCACGAGCCTCTCAAGCACGAGCCCCTCAAGCGCGAGCCCCTCAAGCACGAGCCCTGCGGCCATCACGCCGCCCGCTGTGCCCGCGTCTCCTCTCACGACGCAGGTGAACGGCGCGCTCGAGCTTCCGCCGCCTCCCGTGACCGTTCCGACGGAGCCGAGCGAACTGGCCAAGCTGCTCGCCGAGAGCCTCGCGCGGCGCGGTGGCGAGAGCGCGGAGCCGCTCCGCGACTGGTTCGCCTACGCGGCGCTCGCGGTCGGCGACCCCGACCTCGAGCTGCCAGTGGACTTCGGCGCCGATCTCCTTCCCGCCGAGCGCGAGCGCGTCGTCAGCGCGCACGCTGGGTTCGTGGCACTTGGGATCGCGCTCCGCGACGGCCGACGCGAGTTCGACCGCTCGACGAGCGAGTCGCTTGTCCTGGCCCTGACGGGCGGGCCCATGCTCGAGATCCCCAAGGTCGCCCTCTGCACCAAGGTCGAGGGGTACGGCCGCTACTCGACCGTCGGCACGCACCGCTTCCTCGCGCGCTCGAACGCGCGGTTCATCGTCTACGCCGAGCTCGACGGCTTCCGCAGCGACCTCGTGGGCGGCAGCTTCACGACGCGCCTCGCCACGCGGGTCACGCTCGAGTCCGAGCGCGACGACATCGAGGTCTGGCAGCGCAGCCCGGAGTGGACCGCCGTCGTCGACACGAGCCCCGTGCGGCGCGAGGAGTTCTTCCTCTGCGAGATCGTGTCGCTCAGCGAATTCCTGACAGTGGGCAGCTATCGCCTGAAGGTCGAGATCCGCGACGAGATGACGGGCGCCGTGGCCGTGACGACCACTCCGATCCATGTCGTGGCCGATCCGGCGCTCGCAACCGCAGCCGAGTAGCCGCGCAGCCCGCCGAACGATGCGTGCCGCGCTATCCTGCGCGCCGTGCGACTCGTGCAACGGACATCGCTTCGACCTCAGGACCGCGCCGCGCGGGATTTCCTCGCGATCGAGGGCCTCCCCCTCTGCGAGCTGCGCGCGCTCCTCGCGCGGTCTGAGGAACTCCTTCCCGTTGCCGTCGGCGATGCGCGCGGCGAGCGCACCCTCGAGGGGCGCGTGGTCGCCAACATCTTCTTCGAGGACTCGACCCGCACCCGCGTCAGCTTCGAGATCGCGGCCGATCGACTCGGCGCGGCGGTCGTCAACCTCGGTGCGAGCGGCTCGAGCGCCTCAAAGGGCGAGACCCTCGTCGACACGGCGCGCAACATCGACGCGATGGGCGTTGACGCCATCGTGGTGCGCACCTCGATCTCGGGCGGTGCCGAACTCGTCGCCCGCCATGTGGGCTGCCCCGTCATCAATGCAGGCGACGGGCGCCACGAGCATCCCACGCAGGCGCTCCTCGATGTCCTCGCGCTGCGGTTGCGCTTGGGAAAGCTCGATGGCAAGAGCATCGCCATCGTCGGCGACATCGCCAACAGCCGCGTGGCGCGCTCGGCCACCCATGCGCTGGTGGCGTTGGGGGCCCATGTCCACATCGTCGGGCCGCCATCGCTGGTGCCCATGGGATTCGAGCACCTTGCGACAGGTGCGGGATCTATCTCGATCACACATGATCTTGATTCGATAATCTCAGATCTTGACGGCATCATGATGCTCCGCATCCAGCTGGAGCGCGCCGCAGCAAGTGGAATCGCCCCTGATTATCGGTCAGGCTATGGCTTGACGGTCGCGAGGCGCGCGCGCCTTCGCCCAGACGCCGTGATCCTCCACCCAGGCCCCGTGAACCGAGGCCTCGAGATCGACGACGAGGTTGCGGACGACCAGAAGTCGAGCGTCATTCTTGCGCAGGTCTCCTGCGGCGTCGCGGCCCGCATGGCGGTTCTGCTGCGCGCCATGCCGTCGTGAGCCGCGCGCGGCGGCGCGTTGGCGCAGCATGAATCCTGCGTCGCGGGGTTCTTTCCTCAAACCCAAACGACCCCCGCGCCGATAAGGATCGAGCCTGTAGCCGCCGCTCCATTCCGGGGTGGCGTGACTGTCGGCTACGACCGGAGCCAAAGATCGTGAATCCGATCCCGTCATCGCGTGATTTCCCTGTGAGCGGACATGTGTCCCGACCAGTGGCCGAACTGCCGCGCGTCCGCTTCATCGCCAGGCTTGGAGAGGTGGGCTCGTGCGCGGGTCGCATCGCCGCAGGCGTCGCGATCTCGACGCTCCTCCTCGGCTGCGAGGTCGACTCGTGGATGGACCCGAGTCGCACGGGCTACTTCGAGACCACGCCGACGACGATGCCGATCCTGTCGAGGCTCGATGTGATCGAGCGTTCGACCTTCAAGGGCGCGCAGGTCGCGCCGCCGCAGCCAGACGACCTTGTCCCGGGTGAACTCAAGTACCGCCTCGCGCCGGGTGACGAAATCCGCCTCGACATCTTCGAGCTGGTCGAGCCGGGCGAGAGCGACATCGATGTGCGCGTGATCGACCAGACGGGCAATGTGCGCGTCAAGGAGGTCGGCGATGTGCCCGCTGCGGGACTCACCCTCGAGGAGTTCCAGCGCGAGGTCGAGATCCGCGTCAGCCGCATCCTCCAGTCGCCCATCGTGAGCGTGGCGCTGACCCGTGCGCAGAGCTTCCAGTTCTCCGTCTCGGGCGCAGTGCAGACCGTCGGCGTGTTCGGGCTCACGAAGCCCGACCTCCGCCTGACAGAGGCGCTCGCGCTTGCGGGCGGCACCTTCGCGACCACGCAGCGCATCACGGTCGTCCGTGCCGCGCCGCTCGACGACACGCTGAACCCCGTCTATCCACCCGCGACCGAGGATTCGAACGCCTTCATCGAGGACTCGGGCTCGGGCGCAGGAACCACGCAGCCGAAGGTCGACCTCGACGCGCTGATCGAGGGCCTTGGAGGCGCGGACGGGGGCGGCGCGACGCCGCCGCCCCAGCCCACGACGCCTGCGCCAGGCGCCGTCGGCCGCGCGCGCCCGACGCTCGCACAGGACGACACGCCCGCGGTCGACATCGACGATGTCTCCGTCCCGCGCGTCACCGACGCGGAGCGGGCGACCCCTGCGCCGCGCGCGGCGCAGGATGCCTCGCCCACCGTGCAGTGGTCATTCGACACGGCAAGCGGACGCTGGGTGCGCGGTGCGGGCGCTGGCTCCGCCGCGGGCTCCGAGCAGTCACGCGCCACCGCCGCTGCGGCCGCGATGTACGCCACGCGCATCATCGAGATCGACTACCAGGAGCTCATCAAGGGCGATCCGAACCTCGATGTCGTCATCCGCCCGAACGACCGCATCTATGTGGAGCCGCCCGAGACGGGCTTCATCTACATCGACGGCGAGATCAACAGGATCGGCGTCTACGAGCTCCAGAACTCGAACGGGCGCCTCACGCTGAGCCGCTTCGTCTCCGCGGCAGGCGGACTCTCGCCCACGGCGATCCCGAACCGCGTGGACCTCGTGCGCGTCGTCGGCAAGGACCGCGAGGCGACGATCCGCGTCGACCTCGCCGCCATCCGCAACCGTTCCGAGCCCGACATCTACATGCGCCCCGACGACCATGTGATCATCGGGACGAACCTCATCGCGACGCCGCTGGCGATCATCCGCAACGGCTTCCGCATGACCTACGGCTTCGGCTTCCTCCTCGACCGCAACTTCGGCAACGATGTCTTCGGTCCGCCGCCCGAGTTCACGATCTTCGATCGATAACCGATGAAGCCTGGCGCGACCACGACCGATCGGCTTGATGCAGGCCTCGGACGCCCTCCGAAGGGGCGGCCGTGATGAATGCCCGTTTTCAAGGTGCTCAGCGGGGCATCGTTGCCGTGGACGCCGTGTCGCGACTGTTTGCGGACCTTGCGTCGACTCGTGCAGATCG
>JBIKTI010000132.1:0-6605 GCA_044348205.1 Phycisphaerales bacterium
TCGCGCATGTCGCGGCGGGCGAGTACGAGCTGATCGCGCTGCCGCTGCCGCTCGTCGGCTTCGACGCAAGCCCCGTGCGCGCCGTGCTACGCTCCCTCGCATGAGCCAGAACGAAGGCACCGCTAGCAGCGTCGTCTCGTCGCGCGCACCCGAACCCGTCGGTGCGTATCCGCACGCGAAGCGCGTCGGAAACCTCCTCTTCCTCTCGGGCGTCGGCCCGCGCAAGAAGGGCACGAAGGAGATTCCCGGCGTCGTCCTCGGCGAGGACGGAAGGCTCGTCGCGAAGGACATCGAGGCGCAGTGCCGCTCGTGCTTCGACAATGTGAAGGCCGTGCTCGAGGACGCTGGCGTTCCGTGGGCGAACCTCGTCGATGTGACGGTGTTCCTCACCGACATGAAGAACGACTTTCCGACTTACAACAAGGTCTACGCCGAGTACTTCGCAGGCCCGGGGAACCCGAACCCCACGCGCACGACGCTCGGGATCACGAGCCTCCCCACGCCGATCGCCGTCGAGGTGAAGGCGATCGCGGTCGTTCTCTGAGCGCTCGCAACTTTCTTGCCTCAATGCTCCTGCTTGTTGAGCATCCGGTCGATGTGATTTTCTCACGGAGGCACGGAGGCACGGAGATGAGACGCTGTGAAACTCTGCGCCACGGCGCCTCATCAAGGGGATTTCGGGAACGGAATGACGCAATCGGGTTCGAAACCTCGGATCGGCGGCGAGCAGGGCCAGCCAACTTCTCCTCATCCCGCGCGCCGCGCGATGGAACTGAAAGGCTTGCCCTCCGTGCCTCCGTGCCTCCGTGAGAAACAACCCAGACGCCGAGCTCACCGCGCCCAGCCCAGGATCACCACGCTCCGCCGCACGCCGTCCATCACGCACGCGTCGGGAAACGCGCCCCACTCGGTGAAGCCGCGCGAGCGGAAAAGCCGCAGGCTCGCCTCGTTGTGCGCGAAGCAGATCGCAAGCACGCGGTCGATGCCGCACGCGGGCGCGCGCGACAGCAGCGCATCGAGCATCGCGCGCCCGACGCCGCGGCCCGCCGCGCGGTCGGCGACATACACCGAGATCTCCGCGGTCGGCGCGTACGCCGCGCGGTCCTTGAAATTCGTGAACGCACCCCACGCGCACACGCCCTGCGCGTCGACCGCCACGAGCACAGGCCGCGTCGCACGGTCGCGGTTCGCAAACCACGCGCGCCGCGCGTCGACGCCCTGCGGCTCGAGGTCCGCGGTCGCGATCCGCTTCGGGATCGACTCGTTGTAGATCGAGCGGATCGCCTCGAGATCCGCCTCGCTTGCGTCGCGCACCTCGATCACGGCGCCTCCCCGATCGCGATGCACACATTCGACACATCGCTGAAGAACTTGAGCGCCTCGTGCCCGCCCTCGCGGCCGATGCCCGAATCCTTCACGCCGCCGAACGGCACGCGCAGGTCGCGAAGCATCCAGCAGTTGACCCACACCGTGCCCGCGTCGAGCCGCGCCGCGATGCGATGCGCACGCGAGAGGTCGCGCGTCCACACGCTCGCCGCGAGGCCGTAGCGCGTCGCGTTCGCCATCTCGACCGCGTCGCGATGCCTGTCGAAGCCATGCACGGTCACGACGGGGCCGAAGATCTCCTCCTGCACGCACGAGCTCGACTGCGGAACGCCAAGCAGCACCGTCGGCTCGAGGAACGCGCCGTTCGCGACGCGCGCGGGCAGCCGCTTCGGAATCGCACCGCCGCACGCCACCACGCCGCCGTCGGCGACGCCGCGCTCGATCGCCGCGATGACCTTCTCGCGATGCGCCTTCGAGATGAGCGCGCCCGTGTCCGTCTCAGGCGACAGCGGATCGCCCACATTCATCGCGCGCACAGCGTCGACGAAACGCTCTGTGAATTCCTTCATGCGCGCGCGATGGACGAGGATGCGCGACGAGCACAGGCAGATCTCGCCCTGGTTGAGGAACGCGCTGCGCGTGATCTCGGGCACCGCGACCGCGAGGTCAGCGTCCTCGCAGACGATTCCCGCGTTCTTGCCGCCAAGCTCGAGCGACGCGGGAATCAAGCGCTCTCCGCAGCGCGCGGCGAGGCGTCGCCCCGTCACCGTTCCGCCCGTGAAGCTCACGGCGCGCACGACAGGGCAATCGACGATTGCCTGTCCCGCCTCGGGCCCGAGGCCATGCACGATGTTGAGAACGCCCGCAGGAAGCCCCGCGTCGCGCGCGATCTCGCCGAGCACCGCCGCCGTCGTCGGCGTCAGCTCGCTCGGCTTCGCGATCACGCAGTTTCCCGCAGCAAGCGCGGGCGCGATCTTCCAGGTGAAGAGATAGAGCGGCAGGTTCCACGGCGAGATGCAGCCGACGACGCCGAGCGGCTTGCGCAGCACATAGTTGATCGCGCGCGCGGGCCGCTCGGTCACGAAGCTCTCGCTCGATTCGTGCAGGATCGCCGTCGCGAAGAAGCGGAAGTTCGCGGCCGCGCGCGGAATGTCGAGCGACCGCGCAAGCGCGAGCGGCTTCCCCGTGTCCTCGCACTCGAGCAACGCGAGTTCCTCGAGCCGCGCGTCGATTCCAGCGGCGATCGCCAGCAGCACGCGCGAACGCTCGGCCGCGGGCGTGCGTCCCCACACGGCGAACGCGCGCGTCGCGGCATCGGCCGCGCGCGCCACATCGGCCGCATCGCCACGCGCGATCGCGCGCAGCGGCTCGCCGGTCGCAGGGTTCTCGCGTGCAATCCGCGCGCCCGACACGGCGGGCACGAACGAACCTCCGATGAAGTGATCGACCTCGTGCATCGGCATCGCTTCACTGCGCCGCGAGGCGCCCTCCGTCGACCGGAAGATTCACGCCGTTCACATAGCTCGCCGCGGGCGAGGCGATGAACAGGATCGCAAGCGCGAGTTCACGCGCGTCGCCAAGGCGCCCCGCCGGAATCGTCGCGACCGCGCCTTCCTCGACCTCGTCGACCGTCATGCCGCCGCGCGAGGCCTTGCCCTTGAAGAGCGCCTCGAGCCGCGCCGTCTTCGTGAAGCCGGGCATCACATTGTTCACGGTGATCCCGAACCGCCCGAGCTCGCTCGCGAGCGTCTTCGTCCAGTTCGCCATCGCGGCGCGCACGGTGTTCGACACGCCGAGGCCCTTGATCGGCGTGAAGACCGAAGTGCTCGTGATGTTGATGATGCGCCCGTATCCCGCCTCGCGCATGAGCGGCGCGCACGCCTGCGTCCATGCCTGCGCGCAGCCGAGATGCATAGACATGGCGGCGAGATAGTCGCGCGGCTTCGCCTCGATCGCGGTGCCTGCCGCGGGACCGCCCGTGTTGTTGACGAGGATGTGCACGGCGCCGAGGCGCTGCGCCGTCTCGTGGGCGACGCGCTCCGTGCCGTCGAGGTCGCTGAAGTCGGCCTTCACCGCCTCATGCGCGGCTGACGAAGCGGCCTGCAGCTCGCCGAGCACCTTCGCGAGCCCGTCTTCGTTGCGCCCGACGATCACGACGCGCGCACCCGCCCTTGCGAACTCGAGCGCCGTGGCGCGCCCGATGCCCTGCGTCGCACCGCAGACAATCGCGGTCTTGCCTTCAAGCGAGAATGGAGAAGTCGTCACGGGTCGCAGGATAGCGGCTGCCCCTGCACGCCGCCCCTGCATGTCCACTCTGCGCGCCGCCGCTCGCGACATGCGCTCAACCGAAGTTGTTGAGAAGGACCGCCATGTCCTGCGCGTTCACCGTTCCATCGCCGTTGAGATCGGCCGGCCCGCCCCCGCCCCATGCGTTGAGCAGAATCGCGAGGTCCGCAGCGTTCACGGCGCCGTCGCCGTCGAGATCGCCCACCGCGCCGCACGAACCCGCCGTGACGAACGACTTGACGGGGCTCGTCGACTCGTTGCCCGAGACATCGCGCGCGCGGACGAAGTACTCGACCGTCGTGCACGGATCCTGCGCGGGAATCACGCCGCGCCAGAGGCTGTTGCCCGACCACGCCATCTCCACGGCCTGCGGCTTGCCGCCCGCGACGGAGTAGACGAGGAAGACCCCGTCGTCGTCGTAGCCGCGGTCGCTCGTGACGCCGTCGAAGACCTCCGTGCGCACGATGAACGGGCCCGCCGTGCGTGAGGGAACCTGCTCCACGAGCTTGATGTTCGGCGCCTTCGTGTCGGCGGGGCCGGTGTTCATGTAGATGCGGTTCTGGAACTGCCCCGACTCGCCCTGCGCGGTCACGAGGTCGGGCTTGCCGTCGCCGTCGAGATCGCCCGCCTTGATGTCGAGCGAGCTGTCGGAAAGGGTCGGCAGGATCCCCGTCACCTGCGCGAACACGCCGGCGCCGTTGTTGCGGTACATGCGGTCGGGCCCGCCGAGCGCAGCGATCACGAGGTCGAGGTCGCCGTCGTTGTCGTAGTCGATGAACTTCGAGTCGTTGTCGTCTGAGGTGGGGTTCGGCGTGATCTGCGACGAGATGTTGGTCCACGACTCGCCCGCGGCGTTGTTGCGCAGGAGGAGCTCCGCGTTCGACACGCCCGCGTTGACGCCGATCAGGTCGAGGTCGCCGTCGCCGTCAAGGTCGCCGAAGTCGTAGGAGTAGCACGACGCGTCTGTGACGAACGGCATGACGCGCGTGAAGTTGCCCGCGCCGTCGTTCTTCCAGAGCTGGCTCGAGCCCGTGCCGCTCGCGCGCGTGCCGATATGCAGGTCGAGGTCGAGGTCGTTGTCGAAGTCGCCGAAGATGATGTCCATCTGCTGCGAAAGCGCTGTGGTCGGGAACTGCGTCGTCGACGCGTCGGTGAAGACGCCCGTGCCGTCGTTGATGAAGAGACGCGGCCGGCCCGTGGACGCGAAGCGGTTCGTGCCCGAGTTGCAGAGCACGATGTCGAGGTCGCCGTCGTTGTCGACATCGCCGAACTGCCCGCGCGCGGAGCCCATCGTGATGTTGGGCATGCGCGTCGCAGTCTGGTCGGAGAAGACGCCAGCGCCGTTGTTGATGAGCAGAAGCGGCCTGCGGTTGAAGTCCTGCGCGAGGAGGAGGTCCCAGTCGCCGTCCCGGTCGACATCGCCCGCCTCGACGCCGCGGAAGCAGCCCGTGATGCCCGCGGCGCGCGCGTCGGTCTGGTCGGAGAAGACGCCCGCGCCGTCGTTGATGTAGATGCGCGGCTTGAGCAGCGCTCCGAGGCTCGAGTAGCCCTGGCCGTTCGCGAAGACGATGTCCTGGTCGCCGTCTCCGTCGAGATCGACGAGCGTGCACTGGTTCGAGTACTCGGTCTGCACGGGAAAGCGCGTGGATGTCTGGTCGACGAACTGCTGCGCCGCCGCGGGCGCCGTAGCCGCGAAGAGCGCCGCGAAGAGCAGCGTCACGCGCGCGGCGACCGAGGTCAGGGAGCGCAGGGGCACGGCATTCTCGGTCTTCGCAGCAGTTCGCACGCTGGATCTCCAGGATGAATCGGACGGGTCGCGCAGGCGTCGCCGCGCGCGACTCGGTGACTCTACCCCCGATTCCGATCCGTTCGAAGCGGCAGGTCTCGAAATCACGCGAACTGCCGTCGCCGCGCGCCCCTGCCTGCGCAGCGCATCGCACGCGTTCGCTTGGCACCGACCCTGCGGATCGCGCGATGTGAATTCGCGTGGAACCGCATCGACCACGGACCGTCCGTTGTGGACGCTGCGCGCCGATCCGATGATCGATGCATGACGCAAGCTGCCTGCGGCGGTCGAGTTGTCTCCTCGCGCGCACGACTCGCCGCCATGGCGGTGGGGATCCTCGCCGGCGTGGCGTCACCAGCGCAGACGCACGCATCTCCGCAGCGCTCTCCCGACGCGGTCGCCACGATCGACAGGCTCGGCGAGGAGTTCCGCGTGCTCGATGCGCGCGCGTTCGCGGACCTCGCCGTCGAGGCGGACGACCCGCAGGCCGCGTATCTCGCGACGGGGACGCCCGATGCGCGGATGGAGCAGTGGCTCGTCACGGCGCGCAGGCTCGCGGCCGACCTGGCGCGTCTCCGCGACGCGGAGTATCGCCGCCACATCGACCCCGAGGAGGGCGTCGTCGTCGGACAGATCCACCTCGCGCCGATGCGGGCGGCAGCGCACTCCCTCGCCGTGCTCGTGCAGGACGCGGCCATCCGCGGCGACGATGCGGCGGCGCTCGCGCTCCTGGAGACGCAGTTGATGCTCGCGCGCAACGCAGCGGGCGAGTCGACGCTGGCGTCCTCGCTCGCAGCGCTCGCCATCGTGGAGGCGCATGTGCGCTCGGTGTCGGGGCTCCTCGAGCGCGGCTCGATCGACGGAACCGCGGCGGCAGCGATCCTCGCGCTGCGCGAACCGCTCGAGGGGATCTCCGACTTCGGTGCGGTCGCGGCCGCAGGGCTCGAGGCGCGCGCCATCGAGGTCGAGATGGACAGGCTGTTCCGCACGCCGCTCGACGAGCGCGGCGCTGTCGTCGCGGGCCTGCGCATCCCGGCGCCCGTCCGCATCGACGACCACGCCGTCCTGACCGCGCGACACTCAGCGGGCATCTACCTCGCGAACATCGCAGAGCTCATCGCGACGAGGAATGCAGCGGAGACGCGCGCGAAGGCCATCGATCTCGAGGGCCGGCTCTCGCTCGGCGAGTTCGGCGACATCCTCAAGG
>JBIKTI010000133.1:0-6603 GCA_044348205.1 Phycisphaerales bacterium
CGCCGACGCGGTGAAGTTCCTCAAGTGGTTCACCTTCCTCGACTCCGACACCGTCCAGTCGCTCGCGCATTCGCTCGCGCATGACCCCGCGAAGCGCGAGGCGCAGAAGCGGCTCGCCGCCGAGATGACGCGCATGACGCACGGCGACACCGAGCTTGTGCGCGCGATCGCGACGAGCGAGGCGATCTTCTCGGGCGATGTGAAGTCGCTCGACGCGGCGCAGATCGCCGAGATCGCGGGCGACCTGCCGTCGAGCGGCGTGGCAGCCGCCGCGCTCTCCGCCGGCGTGCCCATCGTCGATCTTCTCACGGGCACCACCTGCGCCGCCAGCAAGCGCGAGGCGCGCGAGTTCGTGCAGAACGGCGCCGTCAGCGTCAACGGCGAGAAGGTCGGCCCCGACTTCGTGGTGCGGAGCGAGCATGTGCTGCCGGCCGAGAAGCTCGGCGGCGTGATCCTCGTCCGCCGCGGCAAGAAGGCCTACCACGCGGTGCGCGTCGAGAACTGACCCGCGCCTTCACTGGGCGGGCTCGACGACCACGCGCGCGATCGACGGCGTCACGGAGACGATGTCGACGCCAAGCGGTGCGATCGCGGGCGAGACGCTGAGCGTGTCCATGAGCACGACATCGTGCGTGCCGACCTGGGCGGGAATCCTGTCCGTGCCCGTCAGCAGGATCAGCCGCCGTCCCGCGAGCGATTCCGACGCTGAGATGACGGCCTGGCGCGATCCCTTGATCTCGACCGAGACGGCGAGCGGCTCTGTCGGCGAGACGCGTCGTCGCTCGGGTTCTCCGCTCTCGATCAGCACCTCGAACGACACCGTGCGCGACTGCAGCGTCTGCCCTGCGGCCCAGAGCCAGACAACGACCGAGATGGCGGTGACACCGGCCAGATCGACGAGCTTCCCGCGGAGTTCCTGTGTCACGGTTCACCTCGTGCGCCGCGCTGCGCGCCGTCGCCTGCGCCCTCGTCCGCTGCGTCCGCTGCGGCCGCGGTGGCCGCGGGCGTGGCCGACGCGGAACGGCTGAGCCTCGACTCGAGCGCCTGCTCAAGCGCGGCAAGAGGCACGGAAGCGCTGAGCGTGCCGCCTTCCGCGAGGCGCACCTGGCCCGTTTCCTCGCTGACCACCACGACGAGCGCGTCGGACTCCTCGCTCACGCCGAGCGCGGCGCGGTGTCGCGCGCCGAAGAGGGAGGGGAGCTCCGCGCCATCCGCAAGCGGAAGCTGCACGCCCGCCGCCGCGATCCTTCCGCCCCGCACCACGAGCGCGAGGTCGTGCAGCGGACTGTTCGGCCAGAAGATGCTCTGGATCAACGACGCGCTCGGCTTCGCGTCGAGTTCAACTCCGCCCGTCAGGAGGTCGCCGATCCCGATGCGGCGCTCGATCACGATCAGCGCGCCGAAGCGGTTCTTCGAGAGGAAGGCTGCAGCCTCCGCGATCTCGGCGGCAAGGCCATCGGCGGCGGGCGCAGGGCGACGGAACAGCTTCGCGCGCCCGATCCTGCCGAATGCGGCGCGGATCTCGGGCTGGAAGACCACGATCAGGAGAATCGCCAGCAGGTTGAAGACGCGGTCGAAGAGAAACCGCAGCCGCTCGAAGCCGTCGGTCGCGTCGCCGAGCACGCGCACCAGCAGGGCGAGGCCGATCGTGAGGAGGAAGAACCCCTTGATGACCCCTGCGCCGCGGGTGCCGCGCAGGAATCGGAAGATGACGAAGACAAACGCCCAGATGACCGCGAACTCGATGACGATCTCGAGCGCATCGCGGGATCGGAGGCTGTCGAAGACCGGCGGCACGGGCCGCGATGATAGGGAGGAGGGCGTATCATCGCGACCACATGAGCAGGATCTCGACCAGCTGGGACATCGGACGGTTCACGGGTCGCTGCGCCGCGACGGGCGCGACGCTCGAGGCAGGCGCGCCTTGCATCGCGGCGCTTGTCGAGCGCGAGGACGACCCCGCGGCGCCGCTTGCCCGCCTCGACTTCAGCGAGGACGGATGGAAGTCTGCGGAGCGCCCCTCTGGCGTGATCGCCTTCTGGCGGTCCGTCGTGGCTGCGCCCGATCAGAAGCGCCGCGGATTCGTCGACGACCAGACTCTGCTCGATCTCTTCGAGCGACTCGGCGGAGACGAGCGCGCGCACCGCGTGCGTTTCCGCTTCGTGCTCATGCTGCTCCTCGTGCGGAAGAAGCTCCTTCGCGTGGCGGGAACCGCAAGCGAAGGGGGCGTCGAGACCTGGCGGGTGCTCCCGAGGGGCGCAGCCGAGGGCGAGCCGCCCATCGCGGTCGTCAACCCCAAGCTCGACGAGGCGGCCATGAAGGAGATCACCGAGCAGCTTGGTGAGGTGCTCGATGGCGCGTGGTAGGAGCTGCGGTTCGGCGATGGCAGCGGGGCGCGTCGCCGGGCTGCTGGCCGCATCGGTCGCCCTCGCCGCGATGGCGGGCTGCCCGCCGAAGGCGGCCCCCGTCGACCCCGCCGCTGCGGCTGCAGCCACCCAGGCGGCCGAACTCGCGGCCGCGGAACGCGCGGAGGCCGAGCGTTTCATCGCCGACTGCGTGGCAGCGCAGGACGAGCGCGCGGGAAAGCTCGCGTCGTTCGAGGCCTTCGCAGCCGTGCGGCTCCGCTACACGGACGAGAACGGCCCGCAGGAAGACCAGCTCGACGGCGCGATCTACCTCGCGCCAGGCAACAAGGGGGCGTTCGACCTCAAGCTCCTCGGCGAGCGGTGGGCGTGGCTCGGCGGCGATGGCGCGCAGAGCTGGGTCTACCTCGCGCCGCCGAAGCGGCCGTCTGTGCTCCATGTCTACGACCGTCTCGTGGATGGGGCTGCGACGGATGCTGCGGAGGCCGTCGGAAGCGCGGAGCTCACGCTGCTCACGCCAGCGTCGCTTCGCCTTCTCCTCGGAATCGCCCCGATCGGCCGCGATGTGGAGACGGTGCTCGTCGGCGCCGCGCCAGCGCCGATCCACGAGCGCTGCGCGGTGCGGTTCAGCCCAAGCGCAAGGACCCGCGCGGAGATCGAGTTCACGGCGGATCGCCTTCCTCGGCGCATCACGGTGCGCGCGATCGACGGCACCGAGATCGTGCGCGCGGATCTCGCCAACTTCGAGCGGGTGCGTCTTCCCGATGTCGCGCTCGGCGGGTGGCCCGCCGTCCCGACGAGCATTGCGATGGAGGCCGCGCGCTCGAAGGCGGGCGCGACCATCCTGATCGACAAGGAACGGCTTCAGGGTGTCCGGCGTAGGGCGCGCCCCGAGTTCTTCGATCTCGGTGAGCTGCAGGCTTATCTGATGCCCGCCGAGGTGGTGGTGCACGCGGCCGACGCGCTCGGGAATGGAAACGAGGCCTCAGGAGTCGGAGCACCATGAGCGGCGACCGCGGACGCGGGTCGGTCGCACGGTGCGCGCGGCGCGGCTCGCGCGTCGCGTCGTCGGCCCTCGCTGCGCTCATCCTGGTGTCGCCCGCGCGCGCCGACCTCGTCGGAACCATGTCGCCTGGAGCGGCGGGAGATGGGCACCTGTGGTGGTCGGTCGAGCGGATCGCTCCCGCCATGCCTGGGGTCTCCGCGGAGGGGCAGGCCCCCGAGCACCTCCTCATGCACCACGCCAGCGTGGAGCCGGCGCCGACAGAGCGCTTCGTGATGCGCCTCGCGGCCGCACCCGAGGCGATCGCGGCCGACGGCGCGCGGGTGGCGCTGATCACGCGCGCGGAAGGCGGGCGGAGGCGCGGCGTGCTGCTGCTCGGCACGCGTCGGAACGAGGCGTCGGGCCACTGGTTCACGGCGCAGCGCGGTGCGCCGCGGGTGCTTGCGCCGCTCGCCGAGGGCGGGGCGATCGAGGCAACGGCATTCGTCGGCGAGTCGCTCTTCCTTTTCGGCACCGTGCGCGAGGCGCTCGATGCGCCGTCGGACGCGGAGCCTCAGCGGACGCTGCTTGCCGTCGGCCTCAGCGGGCCCGAGGCTTCAGCGTGGCGCGCCATCGAGGCGCCGCCGGCGCCCGGCGGCACGCGCGTCCATCTCTTCGATGACGACGGCGTGCTCGGCGCGATCTGGCGCGACGGCGATCAGCTCGTGCTCGCGCGTCGGCCCGCCGCGCTCGAGGCCGCCGCAGGGGGCGCGCCCGCGACTTGGTCGATCGAGCCGTTCGCGGGGACTGGGCTCGCGGAATTCCTCGGGGCCTTCACGATCGAGGGCCGGCGCGCCGTGGTCGAGCGCGCGCCCGGCGAGGAGGGCGCGCCCGCCGAAGTCCGCATCGGGTTCCTGCGGGCGGGGCGCATCGAGCCTTGGGCGGAGTTTCCAGAGCCCCCAAGCCGATGGTCGCTTGCGCCATTCGGGGCCGACGCCGTCGTCCTCTCGCTCGATGAGCGCGGCCGCGCTGCGACGCGCAGGCTTCCGACCCGTGCGAGCGCGCCCGAAGAGAGCATCGCGCTCGAGCCGCCTGGGTTCAGCTCTGGGCGATGGGTGCATCTTCCGATCCTCGGCGCGCTCTCGGTCGCGTTCGCGCTGGCGGCGCTGATGTTCGGGAGCGACGCCTACCTCCAGTCGCGCGAGGGCGGCCCGCAGCGGCCGAAGCGTCCGTCGCGGCTCCTCGGCGCGCCGCTCTCGCGACGCTTCCTTGCGTTCGTGGTCGACTCCGTGCCCGCGTTCCTCCTGGCGATCCTGCTTCTTGGCGGCAACCCACTGCGGTTCCTCGACATCCCCATCCTGACGCCGAGCTTCGACGCAGCGTGGCCGAGCGCCGTCGTGGCGCTTGCCGGATGGCTCTCCGCCGCAATCGGTGACATCGCCGTGGGCAGATCGTTCGGCAAGCGCATCATGGGCCTCGTCATCGTCGGCCGCGAAGGTGCCCGGCCGACGCGGGGGCGCCTGGCGCTGCGTGCGGCGCTGTCGATCATCCCTGTTCTTTCGCCGCTCGTCATGCTGCTGGCGCTTCTCAACCCGTGGCGCGATGGCCCCGCTGAGATGCTCAGCGGAACCGTGGTGGCGGAGGAAGGCTCCGAGACCTCCGCGGGCGACGGGGCCGACCGCTCCACGGGGGGGTGACCCGCGCGCGGGGCTGAGGGCGATTCAGCCTGTGCGGCCTGCGCGGTATCTGCCGATCGCGGACTTCGTGCTGAGCGGTCGAGCAATTTCTGCCTTTGGAGGATTCTCCCCCCGCGTGCCGATAGCACCGAAGACGGCGTCGGCCTTGGTTTGGGCTTGGCGCACATGATGGGAATCGTGAGGCCGAGGATCGGCCTCTTCACAGGGTGCGGTTCGCATGCGCGGCCCGCGCGAAACCCTGACTCGGAAGGACTCTGAGGCAAGCGTGTCGAGCAAGCAACCAGCATCCGAGGCGAAAGCCGACGGCAAGGCCGATGCGAAGGCCGATGCGAAGGCGAAGGGCGCTGCAAAGCCTGAGGACGCCGCATCGCCCGGAGCCGCCGCTGCAGAGGCGAAGCCCGCGGGGAAGTTCGCGCGCATGCTCGCAGACGCGGGCGACACCTGGCAGGCGCCATTGCTCGTGCTTGGAACCCTCGGAATCGCGGCAGCGGTCTGGTTCGGCCGCGCCAATCCTCCCACCGATGATTTCGCGGGCGCGCTCGAGCAGGTCGAGGGACTCATCGAGGACGGCGAGTTCAAGGCCGCCCGCATCGTGCTCTACGGCGTGATCGCGCCGAACCTCGAGAAGGCGCCGCCCGAGCTGGTGCCGCGCTTCCACGCCGCGACCGCCGACTACATCGCCGTGCAGCTGCGCGGAGTCGAGTTCCCCGCCAAGGAGAACGACGACCGCATCATCGACGCCTACGAGAAGGCTCGCGACGCGGGTTGGCCGCTCAACGAGGAGCAGGTCAAGCGCTACGCGGAGAGCCTTGTGCGCGTCGGACGCGTGCAGGACGCGATCAGCGTCGTGATGTCCGCGGGCAACACCCGCGATGCGGAGGGGCTGCGCCGCCGGGTGCGGCGCGATGCGCTTCTTGCGGTGCTCCGCGGCGACGATGGCGGCATTCCGCGCGCCCCCGAAGCACTTCTGGCTGCGATCGACGAGTTCCGCTCCGATCCGTCTCTGCCCGCACGCGAGGAGGCGTGGGCCGTGGCGCGCGCGGCGGAGATCCGCCTTTCCGTGGGCCGCGTGCAGGACGCGTCGAGCCGCCTTCTGCTCGACCTTCGCAGGCTCGAGGGCGCGTCGGAGGGCGGCGACGAGGTTCCGCGCGACGCCTTCGCGGAGCTCTCGGGGCTTCTTGCAGAGGCGCTTCGACGCCAGGGGCGATTCGCAGAGGCGCGCCGCGAATTCGAGCATGCGGCGTCGCTTGCCACGAGCGGAACCGCGACAGCGGGTGCGATCGACATCGGCCTTGGACGAACGCTCATCTCCCTCGGCGAGGTCGACGCTGCGCACGAGGTCTTCGAGCGCGCGGTGAAGGGCGAGCACCCCGGACGGCTGCGCCAGGAGGCGACGCTTGGACGCGCCACCACCTACGCATTGCGCGGCGAACTGGTGGACTCGCTCCGCGACTTCCAGCAGCTGCGCGATCTCTTCCTGAAGGGGAGCCACCCCGACACCGTGCGCGAGGCGGAGATGGAGCTGATCGTGCGCGCGGACGCCCTGCTCGCAGAGCAGCGG
>JBIKTI010000134.1:0-6571 GCA_044348205.1 Phycisphaerales bacterium
CTTGATGTGGGCACCACGGGCACGAAGTGCGTGGTGATCGACGCGCGCGGCGCGGTGGTCGCGGAGTCGACGGCGGAACATCCCGTGTCGTATCCGAAGCCAGGCTGGGCCGAGCAGGATCCCGAGGACTGGTGGCGTTCGTCGGTCGCGGCGACGCGCGCGGCGCTTGCGAGGGCGGGCGCGCACGCGCCCGATGCGGCGGCGCGCGTCGAGGGAATCGGCCTCTCCGGGCAGATGCACGGGCTCGTCGCGCTCGATGCCTCGGGCGCGGTCGTGCGGCCCGCGATCCTGTGGAACGATTCGCGCAGCAGCGCGATCTGCGAGGCGCTGCAGGACCGCGAGCCAGGCCTGGACACGCTGCTTCGCCTCACGGGAAACCGCGTTTTCCCCGGGTTCCAGGCGCCGAAGCTCCTGTGGATGCGCGAGCACGAGCCTGCGGCGTTCGCCCGCACCGCGAAGGCGCTCCTGCCGAAGGACTGGCTGCGCTACCGCCTCTCGGGCGCGTACATGGCCGAGCCGAGCGACGCGTCGGGCACGGCCGTCTTCGACTGCGCGAAGCGCGACTGGTCGCGCGAGATGCTCGAGATCATGCGGCTGCCGCGCGCGATGTTCCCCGATGTCGCAGAGTCTCCCGTGCTGTCGACGCGTCTCTCGGCCGACGCCGCGCGCGAGCTCGGCCTGCGCGCGGGGATCGGCATCGCGGGCGGCGCGGGCGACCAGGCCGCGGCCGCTGTCGGCTCTGGCGTCGTCGCCGAGGGCACCGTGTCGTGCACGATCGGCACCTCGGGCGTCGTCTTCGCAGCAAGCAATGCCTGGCGCGCGACGCCGAACGGCGAGCTGCACGCGTTCTGCCACGCGGTGCCCGACCGCTGGCACCTGATGGGCGTGATGCTGTCGGCGGGCGGAAGCCTGCGCTGGTTCCGCGACACGCTCGCGCAGGACGCTGTCGCCGAGGCGAAGTCGCGCGGCGTCGACGCCTACGACATCCTCGCAGAGCGCGCGGCGCGCGTCGCGATCGGTTCCGACGGTCTCGTGTTCCTGCCGTACCTCACGGGCGAGCGCTGCCCGATCCCCGACCCTGCGATCCGCGGCGGCTTCGCGGGAGTCGATGTCTCGCATGGACGCGACCACCTCGCGCGCGCAGCGTTCGAGGGAATCACAGCGGGCCTCGCGGGCAACATCGACCTGATGCGCGCGATCGGCGTGCGCGTCTCGGAAGTGCGGCTCTCTGGCGGCGGCGCCAAGAGCCCGTTCTGGCGCGCGATGTGCGCAGAGATGTTCGACGCATCTGTCTCGCTCCTCGCTTCGGACGCGAGCGGCGCGCTCGGCGTGGCGCTCCTTGCGTCGGTCGGCGCGGGCGTGCACGCGTCGGTCGACGCAGCCTGCGCGACCGCGGTGCGCACGCAGCCCGGGCTCGCGCCCGACCCATCGCGCGTGGCCGCGTACACTCGCGTCAAGGCGCGCGCCGCCCTCGCCGCGACGGGCGCGCTGCGCGTCGAGCGCTGACCGCGGATCGATCGCGCGACCCTCAGGCAAACCGATGGAAATCCTCCTCGTCATCCTCAGATATGTGTTCGCGATCGCAGGCATGGCCGCGGTCGCGTGGATCGTGTGGAAGGTCGTCAACCGCCAGGAGGCGAAGGACGCGGCGTTCCAGAAGAAGCTCGACGACGACGACGCGCGCGCGGCGAAGGGCCGCTTCGGGCCGCCGCCGAAGGTCTGAAGCCGCGCGTCACGCCAGGCGCGCGCGCAGTGCCTTCATCCTCGCCTGCAGGTCCTTGCCCGGGCAAAGCGTCGGCGACAGCTCCTGGTGCGTGAAGATCTGCTTGCGCGCCACCTTGTGCTGCTTCTGCAGGTCCTTGAGGAAGCGCTCGAGCGCCTTCAGCTGCGCGTCGGGAATGCGCTGTACCTCGAAGTTGCCGAGGCAGCAGACGCCGATGTTCCCCACATGGTTGTTGCGGACATGGCGCCCCTGCCAGCGCAGGTCGCGCGCCTGCCACACGCGCCCCGCGGGGTCGATCACATAGTGGTAGGCGATGTCGCGGTGGCCGACGGCGCGCTCGCCGTTCAGCACATTCACGATGCGCGCGCGGCACTCGGCGACCGATGTCTCGGTGAAGGCACCGTTGCCCTCGTGGTGGACGGTGATGCGCCTGATCTTGCCGAGCGCGTCCATCTCGGAACGGTCGGGCAGCCACGAGGTCCACGCCGTCCGCGGAATCACGGTTCCCGCGTAGGTCTTGGGAATTCCGCGGCCCGAGCGGTCGAGCGGCCGCGCCTCGGGGCCGACGGTCTGGGGCCGCTGCACGGCCCGCGGCGGTTCAGGCGTCGCCTGCGGCGGTTGCTTCGGAATCGGTGAAACGGGCCTTGCGTAGCGCGGGGGCGGCAGTTCGTCGCCGCTCGTCCAGAGGCCGCCCGGCATCGTCGAGGTGTCCGCCCCGGCACCCGCCGCCTGCGGGCGGCTCGCGGGCTTGGCCGCACACGCGGCGAGGAAGCCAATGCCAGCAAGCACAAAGCCGCGGCGGGCGAGCTCGAACTCGCGTCGCGAAAGCGGACCCTCAGCATCGTGTCGCTCGACATCCATCGACATGGCTCTGCGCTCCCGAGATCTCGACCGAATTGGCGGCGAGTTCATCGGACTTTCGCAAGGCTAGACCGCAGTTTCCGCCGTGATCCCCGCCTCGCCGCGCGCCAGCCGCCGCGACGCCCGCAGCCCCGCCATGTGCGACTGCAGGCTCCGCCCCGGGCAGGCCGTCTTGGCGTCTGGCCATTCGCGATGGGTGTAGACGCGCGACTGCGGCACGCCGTAGGTGCGCATCAGGTCGACGAGCACCCGCTCGAGCGTTGCCTTCTGCGCCGCAGCCGGCTGCTGCAGATCGAAGTTCCCCATGACGAGGACCCCGATGTTGCCCTCGTTGCGGAACTTGACATGGGCGCCCTGCCAGCGGATCGACCGCCCCTGCCAGAGCGTGCCCGCGCGGTCGATCACAAGGTGGTAGCCGATGTCGGCCCAGCCCTGCGCGCGGTGCCCAACGCGGTAGAGCTCGATCCGATCCGTCATCTCGCGGGCCGAGGTGCCCCTCACAAGCGAGTCGAGGCCGTCGTGGTGCACCGTGATCGCGGTCACGGGCAGCATCGGGTTCAGTTCCTTGTAATCGGGCTCGCCGCGGGCCCAGAGCATGCGCGGCCTCGCATAGGGCAAGGCAGCGGGCGCGATCGGGTTCTGCTCGGGCACCACGCGCGGCGCGGCCGCTGCGCCGACCGCGCCCGATGGCCGCGGAGTCGGCCCAAGATCATCCGCCCTCGCCCATGCCGCGCCTGGGAGCGTGGTCGAGCGCGCGGGCGCGCAGCCGAGGAAGGCGAGCGCGGGCAGCGCGATGCCCGCCGCGAGAAGGAAGTCCCTGCGCGACGCGCCGCGGAAGTCACCGCGCGCGATGGCGCGTGCGAGGAGGTTCTCAGGGGAACGCGCACCACTCGGCGCACGATCGCACGCTCGGACGGAGTCTGGCCACGGGTCGAGCGGTTCCATCGTCGGCTGCGTCCCTGCACGCGAGAAGGTGGCGCGATTGTAGGAAAGTCGCGCGGGAAAGGCTCCCCGCGAAGGCGGAATCCGTGCGGAGGCGACCGATCTCGGGGCGCCCTGGCAGGCCAAGCGGATCACGCGGTTTTCCTGCGGATTCCCAAGGGTTTCCGCGCCTCGCGCGCGCGTGCGCCGCGATGCGGAAACACCGCGTTTTTGCTAGAATCCGAGGCTCGCCGCGGGTCCCAAAGAGCCGTCTCGCAGCCGCCCCGCCACCCACCATTCCGGTTCATTCATGAGCGAAGCGACCCCGACCCTGCCCAACGAACCAGCGGACGCCGCGAACTACACCTCGGAGTCGATCCAGGTGCTCGAAGGCCTCGAGGCGATCCGCAAGCGTCCTGGCATGTATGTCGGCGGCACGGGGCTCAACGCGCTCCACCACCTCGTCTACGAGTGCGTCGACAACGCGATCGACGAGGTCATGGCGGGCTACGCGACGACGGTCACCGTCCGCATCGGCGTCGACGGCTCGTGCACGGTGATCGACGACGGCCGCGGCATGCCCGTCGACCCGATGAGGCACGAGAACCCGACGATCAACGGGCGCCCCGCCGTCGAGGTCATCCTCACCGAGGTGCACGCGGGCGGAAAGTTCGGCGACAACGCGTACAAGGTCTCGGGCGGCCTGCACGGCGTCGGCGTCAAGTGCGTCAACGCGCTCAGCGAGTGGACCGAGGTCGAGGTCGTCAAGAACGAGAAGACCTACCACATCGGCTTCGCGCGCGGCGAGGTCGTGAAGCCGCTCGAGCTGGTCGAGACGCTGCAGAAGTCGGCCGCCACGGAGAAGCGCACGGGCACGCGCATCTCGTTCCTGCCTGATCCGCAGATCTTCCCAGACACCGAATTCCGCTACGAAACGCTGGAAAATCGCCTGCGCGAGCTGTCGTACCTGAACCCAGGCGTCGTCATCCGCCTCGTCGACGAGCGGGTCGACACGAGCGGCCAGCGCCGCGACATCACCTTCCACAGCCCCGGCGGAATCGGCGGCTATGTCGCGTGGCGCAACGAGCAGAAGACGACCCAGAGCCCCGTGATCGCGCTCACCGCAGAAGATCCAGCGCAGTCGCTGCGCCTCGACTTCGCGATGCAGTATGTCGATTCGAACGCGGAACTGACGCTCGCGTTCGGCAACAACATTCCGAACCGCGACGGCGGCACGCATGTGGCGGGATTCAAGGCTGCGCTCACGCGCGTCGTGAACGGATACGCGCGCAAGAACAATCTGCTCAAGGACCTCGTGCCGTCGGGCGACGACCTGCGCGAGGGCCTCGTGACGGTCGTGAGCGTGAAGCTGCCGAACCCGCAGTTCAACAACCAGACCAAGGAGAAGCTCCTCAACCCCGAGATCGAGGGCTTCGTCTCCAATGCGATCGGCGAGAAGCTGGGCTCTTGGCTCGAGGAGCATCCGAAGGAAGCGCGAGAGATCTGCATGCGCGCGGTGCTCGCTGCCCAGGCGCGCGAGGCAGCGCGCAAGGCGCGCGAGCTCATCAAGCGCAAGGGGTCGCTTGACTCTGGCGGCATGCCGCACAAGCTGGCGGACTGCTCGTCCGACGATGTCGAGAAGACAGAGCTCTTCATCGTCGAGGGCAATTCCGCAGGCGGAAGCGCCAAGGGCGGGCGCGACCATGTGCACCAGGCGATCCTGCCGCTGCGTGGCAAGCTCCTGAATGTCGAGAAGGCGCGGCTCGACAAGGTGCTCGGCTTCGAGGAGATCCGCATTCTCATCCAGGCGCTCCAGTGCGGAATCGGCGAGGACTTCGACATCGCGAAGCTGCGGTACGGCCGCGTCATCATCATGACCGACGCCGATGTCGACGGCTCCCACATTCGCACGCTGCTCCTCACCTTCCTCTTCCGGCAGATGCCCGAGCTTGTGCGCCAGAGCAAGGTGTTCATCGCGCAGCCGCCGCTCTACCAGGTGCTGCGCGCCAGGAAGGCGACCTATGTGCTCAACGACCGGCGCATGACCGATGCGCTCGTCGACCTCGCGCTGTCGCACGCGACCTTCGCCGTGCGCGACGAGGCGGGCGCGGTCATGCACCGCGTGTCGGGCGACGAGATCCGCCGCATGGTGCGCACGCTCGACAGGCTCGACGAGCTCGTCACCGTGTCGCAGCGCCGCGGCATTCCGTTCACGAAGCTGCTTGCGTCGCGCGCCCAGGACCCGACCGCGAAGGGCCGCTTGCCCTCGTGGCACCTCGCGTGGGCCGAGGGCGACGAACTCTTCTTCGACGAGAGCGCAGCACGCGCAGCCGTCGCGAAGCGCGACCTCGTGCTCGACGACCTCGTGACGCATGAGATGAAGATCGACCGCCGCCGCATCGCGAGCCTGCGCGAACTCCATGAGAACCGCGAGCTCGAGCGCATCTTCGGCAGTCTCGCGACCTGGCACATCTCGATCGAGGACTACGACCGCGTGCAGGTCGAGGGCGTGACCGGCGAGAAGCTGCCGACCCGCTACGCGTGGATCGTCGACTCGGGCAAGACGGCCGCCGCCGCGAGCGAAGGCGACGACGACGCAGAGACGCCCGCCACCGCCAAGAAGGCGAAGGACGGCGCGCGCGACTCGGGCATCGTCGAGGCCGCGAATGTGCCGTCGATCGTGCGCGCGCTGCTCGAGGTCGGCCGCCGCGGCATCGAGGTCAAGCGCTTCAAGGGCCTCGGCGAAATGGAAGCCGAGCAGCTGTGGGAGACCACCATGGACCCCGCGCGCCGCACGCTCCTGCGCGTGACGCTCGAGAGCGCAAGCGAAGCCGACGCCCTCTTCTCGATCCTGATGGGCGAAGATGTCGACCGCCGACGCGCCTACATCGAGAAGCACGCGCTTGAGGTGAAGAACCTCGATGTTTGAGCGGTCGTGATTTGAGCGGTCGCCGCTGCGGCGGCTCCCTCTGGTGCTTCCGATGCTTGAGCGGTCGCCGCTGTGGCGGCTCCCTCTGGCGCCTTCTGCGCCGACTGGCGCCGCAGGCTGCGACTATCACTGCGACA
>JBIKTI010000008.1:0-18597 GCA_044348205.1 Phycisphaerales bacterium
TCGCGCGCTACTGGGTGCCCGAGTATGGATCCGCAGAGGACAAGACGCAGTTCGAGACGCTGCGCGCGTACTCGCCCTACCACAATGTCCGCGAGGGGGCGAAGTACCCAGCGCTGCTCGTGACCGCGGGCGAGAACGACTCGCGCGTGCATCCTCTCCATGCGCGCAAGTTCGTGGCGCGCCTTCAGGCGAAGGCCGCGAACGACCACGCGGAGGACCCGATCCTCCTGTGGGTCGACCGCGACGCGGGCCACGGCCAGGGGAAGCCGCTCGCGCTGCGGATCCGCGACGAGGTCGACCAGTGGTCGTTCGTGATGTGGCAGACGGGCGTGTGCGGGCAGGATTGAGCGGAGTTGTCTGAGCGGTCGCGGCATGCGGCCGCTCCCTCTGGGGTGGATCACGATCGTCGGAGTCAGCGGGCCATGAGTGCCCGCAGACGCGAGTCTGCGGAACCGTTCGCGTCGGAGTCGACTCCCACATCATCCGTTCCGCAGACTTCGTCCGAGCTTCGCCCGGACTCCGTCTGACGGGCATTCGTGATTTCGGCCTCCGATTGCGCGGATACACGCCGGCCGTCCCGTCACGCGCGGCTCAGCTTCGCGTGCTCGACGATCAGCGTCTTGAGTCCGACCGAACGGAACGAGATCCGTGCGCGCGTGCCGCCGTAGCCGCGCGCGAGGTACTCGACCTTCCCGACGCCGAAGATCGGATGGCGCACCATCGAGCCGATCGGAAACAACTCCCCGACATCGACATCGCCGAAGGCCTCGGGGTCGTCGTACTCGATGCGCCCGCCCGCGTAGCGCTCGGTGAGATCTGCGCGCGCCGCGTGCTGCGCGGGAATCTCCCGCAGGAACTCGCTCTCGATCGACGCCTGGCGAACGCCGCGCACGGTGCGCACAGCGGCGCTTGACACCATCAGCGCCCGCTCGGCGCGCGTCATGCCCACGAAGAGAAGCCGCCGCTCCTCCTCGAGGCCGTCCTCCTCCGCGCTCGCGCGACTGTGCGGCAGAAGCCCGTTCTCGACGCCGATCACGGCGACCGAGTCGAACTCGAGCCCCTTCGCGGCGTGCAGGGTCATCAGCGTCACGCTCCCCTGCTCGGGGTCGACCGCATCCGCATCGGCGACCAGCGACACGCTCTCGAGCCAGAGCCGCAGCGCCTCGCCGAGCGTCGGCTGCGCGGAGAGCGAGGGGAGCGGCCGCTCGTCGTCGGGGACACCCGCGAGTTCGTCTTCTGACGGATCATCCGCAGGCAAGCGATAGTCCGCCGCCGCCGACACGAGTTCCTCGAGGTTCGCCACGCGCTCGCGCTCGTCGACCGTCGAGTGGTCGTCGAGGCGGTCGAGCCCGCTCGTCTCGAGCACCTCGCTGACGAAGCTCGCGAGGTCGCCAGGCACCCGCTCGTCGAGCGACCGCGCGAAGTCGCGGATCATCATCACGAACGCCTCGACCGCCTTCGCGGTCTTCCCCGACACGACGCCCGCGCCCGACGCCTGCGCGAACGCGGCGATCAACGGCAGGCCGTTCGCAGCCGCGTAGGCCTCGACCTTGCGCACCGTGACATCGCCGATCCCACGCGCGGGCACATTCACGATGCGCCTGAGCGACACCTCGTCACGCGGGTTGGCGCACACGCGCAGATAGGCGATCGCGTCCTTGATCTCCTTGCGGTCGTAGAACGCCGTGCCGCGCGCGATCGTCGACGGGATCATGCGGCGCCGCAGCGCGTCCTCGACCACGCGCGACAGCGCGTTCATTCGATAGAGAACCGCCATCGACTTCCACGCGACGCCCTCGCGCGAACGCTCCTCGAGGAACTCGGCGATCTTGTCCGCCTCCTCGTGCTCGTCGTTGGCCTTGAGAATGCGGACGGGCAGTCCGTCGCCGAGCGCGGTCGTCAGGTCCTTGTGCTTGCGGCGCCGGTTGTGCGAGATCAGCCCGGCCGCCGCCGCAACGATGTGCGCGGTCGAACGGAAGTTCTCGCCGAGCGGGATGACCTTCGCGCCGGGAAAGTGCTCGTCGAACTCGAGGATGTTCGAGATGTCGGCGCCGCGCCAACCGTAGATCGACTGGTCGGGGTCGCCGACGACGAAGATGTTGCGCGACTTCGCAGCGAGCGCGGCCGCGATCACGAACTGCGCATGATTCGTGTCCTGGTACTCGTCGACGAGCACCCACTGGTGCCGCGCCTGCAGCGCCTCGAGCACCTCCGCGTCGCTCTTGAGAAGGAGCGCGACCTTCAGCAGGAGATCGTCGAAGTCGACCGCGTTCGAGCGCGTGAGCACGGCCTCGTAGGCCGCATACGCCTTCGCGACCGAGCGTGTCCAGAAGTCGTTGGCGTTCGCGAGGTACGCCTTCGCGTCGAGCAGGCGGTTCTTCGCGTCGGAGATCTCGGCGAGCACGCTCGCTGGGGTCCACTGCGTGCTCGAGAGCCCTGCTTCCTCGATCGCGGCCTTGATCGCGTCCTTCTGGTCGCCCGAGTCGTAGATCGAGAAGCCCGCCTGCAGCCCGCAGCGGTCGCCGAAGCGACGCAGGATCGCGGCGCAGTGCGAGTGGAAGGTCGAGACGACGAGGCCCGTGCGCGAACCGTCCTCGCGCGCGACGAGCTTGGAGACGCGCTCGCGCATCTCGCCGGCCGCCTTGTTCGTGAAGGTCAGCGCCAGGATCTTCCACGGAGGCACCCCGCGCGCGACGAGCGCTGCGATGCGCCGCGTGATGACGCGCGTCTTGCCAGAGCCTGGCCCTGCGAGGACAAGCGCCGGACCCTCGCGGTGCGACGCAGCCTCGCGCTGCGCGGGCGTAAGCCCCGCGAAGAGCGCTTCGCGCTGGTCATGCGATGAATCGTGTGTCGCGTCGTCGTGCACGGAGAGTCCCAACGGCTCGGTCGCCGCGCGGCGCGCGGGCACAGGAAGCCGCCGATGGTAACGCCGCGTTTGGGCTCTGTTTGGTGACGACGCCTGCTCCGCGCCAGCGAAACAGGTTCTCCACCTCCAACACGACAGCTTCTGTCGCTTGCGGGGCGGTGGTACCGTCTTTGACGCTGGCGAAGCGGTGCCGCGCGGCGCTCGGTGCAGAGATCGATGCTCGAAAGCGCGATTCCCGACCGAACCTGAAAAAAGTCGAAAAGAACGATGGGTTGGGGTGGTTCCGTCTTGCGACCCCAACATGTTGGGGTAGTATCTCGCCTGCGGTGGACCGAACGAGGTATTCGGACCTTCCGAGAAGGTAGCAGGGGGCTCATCGCACCCGAATCGGTGGTTCTTCAGTGTGCAGTCGGGCATTCTTCCGCCGGTTGCGGTCGTTTCGTCGACCCGCAGCGGCTTCGGAGGGGGTGCACCGATGGTCTGAGTTCCCTTGGGGGGCCGTCGAGTTTTTGGCGGTCGACGGGGCACGGGGGATTGAGGGCACGGGGGATTGAGGGCACGGGGGATTGGGCCGCGGGGGATTGAAGCCAGAAAAGAGACGGCAGAAGACGCAAGATCACTTCGGACGCCGCAGGACGCGGATCCGACATGAAACCACCGCTTGACGCGCAGGCTGCGCTCCCAGGCGGACCGAGTCGACCGGTGGGGTCGGCGATCGGTGAGACGAGATGGCAGTCCTAAGCGACACCCAGATCCGCGAGCTCGTGTCCATCGAGCCGTTCGCAGGAAATGAGAAGCGCCGTGGCGTCGTGAGCTACGGCGTGTCGAGCTATGGCTACGACGTTCGCGTGGGGACGAAGTTCAAGGTCTTCACCAACGCGACTCGCAACCTCGTGCTTGGCGGCACCGCCATCGTCGACCCGAAGAACTTCACGAACGACCTCTTCGTCACGATCGACACGGCAGAGACGGGCCGAGACCACATCATCATTCCGCCGAACTCCTTCGCGCTCGCGGAGACGGTCGAGGTGATCAGCGTTCCGCGCGATGTGCTGGCGATCTGCGTCGGCAAGTCGACCTATGCGCGCTGCGGCATCATCGTCAATGTGACTCCGCTCGAGCCCGAGTGGCGCGGCAAGGTCACGATCGAGATCTCGAACACAACGCCCCTTCCCGCGAAGATCTACGCGAACGAAGGCATCGCGCAGATGATCTTCCTGAAGGCCGACCGCGTCTGCGCTGTCAGCTATGCGGACAAGGGCGGCAAGTACCAGGACCAGGCGGGGCTCACGCTCCCGATGGTGGATGGGCTCGCGTCTCCCGAATCCCTTCCGTGTCCTGAGGACCATTCCCGTGCCCCGCTGCATCTGAACGGCACCATCAGTCCGAACGCGCGTCAGGGCTCCCACGCCTTGCAAAGTCAATGAAGTTCCGTCCGGGCCTTCGCGCTTCGCCGCGGGGGCCCGCGCGGTGCCGTCCGCTCAGCGGTCGGCCGTCTGCACCCCTCTCAAGTCGCAATCATCCCGCCCTCTCCGAACTCACTCCGATTCCTTACTCCGACCCGCGATCGCGCAGGAAGCAAAGACAATGAAGATCTCCCGACGCTTCACCAAGGCAGGACAGAATGTCTACGACACCGTCGAGTGGACCAAGCGGTCAAGCCGCATCGGCAACTCGGACGGATCCACCGTCTTCGAGATGAAGGACGCTGAGATCCCCGCTGCGTGGAGCCAGCTTGCGACAGACATCGTCGTGAGCAAGTACTTCCGCAAGGCCGGTGTTCCGCAGATCGCAGCAGATGGCGCCCCGATCGTCGACGACGCGGGCAAGCCCGTGCTCGGCCCCGAGCGCTCCGTGCGCCAGGTCGTGCACCGCCTCGCCGGCTGCTGGACGCACTGGGGCGAGAAGTTCGGATACTTCTCCACGAAGCGGGACGCGGAGGCCTTCTACGACGAGCTCGCGCTCATGCTGCTCACGCAGATGGCCGCGCCGAACAGCCCGCAGTGGTTCAACACTGGCCTCAACTGGGCCTATGGGATCTCTGGCCCCGCGCAGGGCCACTGGATCGCCGACCACCGCACGGGCCGCGCCTCGCTCGCGACCGACGCCTATTCGCACCCGCAGCCGCACGCCTGCTTCATCCAGGCCGTCAGCGACGACCTCGTGGGCGAGGGCGGCATCATGGACCTCTGGACGCGCGAGGCGCGTCTCTTCAAGTACGGCTCGGGCACGGGCACGAACTTCTCGCAGCTCCGCGGTGAGAACGAGCCGCTCTCGGGCGGCGGCAAGAGCTCTGGCCTCATGAGCTTCCTCAAGATCGGCGACCGCGCAGCGGGCGCCATCAAGTCGGGCGGCACCACCCGTCGCGCCGCCAAGATGGTGTGCCTCGACCTCGACCACCCCGACATCGAGGGCTTCGTGAACTGGAAGGTCCGCGAGGAGATCAAGGTCGCCGCGCTGGTCGAGGGCATGAAGGTCCTCGGCGACGACCAGAAGGAGCTCGCCAAGAAGCTCGGCCTGAAGCTCGACTACGACTTCAACGGCGAGGCCTACTACACGGTCAGCGGCCAGAACTCGAACAACTCCGTCCGCATCCCCGACGCGTTCTTCGACGCCCTCGACGCAGACAGCGACTGGCAGCTCGTCCGCCGCACCGACGGCAAGGTGGCGAAGACCATCAAGGCGAAGGAGCTCTGGAACGAGATCAACTTCGCTGCGTGGCGCTGCGCCGACCCGGGCGTCCAGTACGACAGCACGATCAACGCGTGGCACACCTGCCCGGCCGGCGGGCGCATCAACGCGTCGAACCCGTGCTCGGAGTACATGTTCCTCGACAACACGGCGTGCAACCTCGCGTCGATCAACCTGCTGAAGTTCTACGACTCGCACACGCGCCGCTTCGATGTCGAAGGCTACGAGCACGCGATCTGCCTCTGGACGATCGTGCTCGAGATCTCGGTGCTGATGGCCGCGTTCCCGTCGCGCGAGATCGCGGATCGCTCGTGGCGCTACCGCACGCTTGGCCTCGGCTACGCGAACCTCGGCGCCATGCTGATGCAGGCGGGCATCCCCTACGACAGCGAGGAAGGCCGCGCCGTCTGCGGCATGCTGACCTCGATCCTCACGGGACGCTCCTATGCCGAGAGCGCCCTGCTCGCGGCCGAGCACGGGCCGTTCGCGGGCTACGCCGACAACCGCGACAACATGCTGCGCGTGGTGCGCAACCATCGCCGCGCAGCGATGGGCGTCTCTCGCACGAGCGACGACTGGGAGGACCTGCGCATCCGCCCCGTGCCGATCGACCACTCGGTCGTCACGGGTGGCCGCGTCAACCTGTCGAACAGCGCGGAGCTCCTCGCGCGCTCGGTCGCGTGCTGGGACGACGCGATCGGCTTCGGCGAGAAGTTCGGCTTCCGCAACGCGCAGACGACCGTCATCGCGCCGACCGGCACGATCGGTCTCCTCATGGACTGCGACACGACGGGCGTCGAGCCAGACTTCGCGCTCGTCAAGTTCAAGAAGCTCGCGGGCGGCGGCTACTTCAAGATCGCCAACCAGTCGCTGCGCCCTGCGATCCGCGCGCTCGGCTACACCGCGGACCAGGCCGACGACATGCTCGCCTATGTGATGGGCACGCTCAGCCTCGATGTGCCGGTTCCCGCCGCCGACGGCTCCGTCGCCACGGGACGCGCCACCACGCTGCGCGAGTTCCTTCTTTCGAAGGGCTACACGCACCAGCAGCTCGTCTCCGTCGAGAACGCGCTGCCGACCGTGTTCGAGATCGCCTTCGCGTTCTCGGCGTGGTCGATGCCCGAGAGCGTCCTCGCTGCGGCGGGCGTCGACGCGGCGGCCGCGAAGAACGACATGTCGTTCAACGGCCTGCGCGCGCTCGGCCTCACCCGCAAGCAGATCGACGCGATCAACCGTACGGTGTGCGGAACGCAGACCGTCGAGGGCGCACCGCACCTCAAGGACGAGCACCTCGCAGTGTTCGACTGCGCGAACCGCTGCGGCCCGCTCAGCACGCGCTTCATCAAGCCAGAAGGCCACATCCGCATGATGGGCGCATCGCAGCCCTTCATCACGGGCGCGATCTCGAAGACCATCAACCTGCCCTCGGACGCGAATGTCGACGACATCGGCGCCTGCTACCGCCTCAGCTGGGAGCTCGGCCTCAAGGCGAACGCGCTCTACCGAGACGGCTGCAAGCTCAGCCAGCCGCTCTCGACCAAGAGCGACAAGGAAGAGGAGGACGACGACGGCGATGGAAGTGACGATGCGAAGGTCGCCGACGCTGCGTCCACGGCGCAGGCGGCCGTCTCCGACGCGGTCGTCACAGATGCGGACGAGCAGCGCGCGCTCGTGACAGAGGCGCTCACCGACATCGCGCTTTCGGCAGAGTCCGTGAGCGCGCCTGCGCCAGCGGAACGGATCGTCGAGCGTGTGGTCGAGCGGATCATCGAGCGCCCGATGCGCCGACGCCTGCCCGACACGCGCGATTCGCTCACCCACAAGTTCAATGTGGCGGGCCACGAGGGCTATCTCATCGTGGGCCTCTACGAGGACGGTCGCCCGGGCGAGCTCTTCATCACCATGGCGAAGGAAGGCTCCACCATCGGCGGCCTGATGGACTCGCTCGGAACCGCCATCTCGGTGGCGCTCCAGTACGGCGTGCCCGTCGAGAGCCTCGTGACCAAGTTCGCGCACCAGCGCTTCGAGCCGATGGGCATGACGACGAACGCAGACATTCCGTTCGCCAAGAGCCTCGTCGACTACATCTTCCGTTGGCTCGGCATGCAGTTCATCCCGGGCTATCGCGAAGTCAACGCCCCGCGGCGTCCGTCGGCGAGCGATTCGCCGAGCGCCGCCACAGGGCATTCCACGATCACGGTCACGGACGCCGCTCGCGGCGGCGCCTCGACCGCGGCATCGAGCAAGGAGGAACCAGGATGCACGACAGGATCCAATGGCGGAGCTTCCGCATGGGCCGTTCGTCGGGAGTCCGCGATCGCGGCAGCAGAGGCGAGCCACGCAGGCGCGGCGCCCGCTTCGATGAAGGCTGCGTCCCCGTCAGGGGTGGCGCGCGTCAGCAGCACGCACACGGTCGCATCGATCTCGGAGACGCGCACCACGGACGGCCGCGTGGTCGAGGCGTACGCCTCGGTCGAGCGGACCGTGCGGACGGCGGCTGCGAATGCGCTCGACCAGTCGAACGCGGCGCTCATGGGCGATGCGCCCGCGTGCGATGGCTGCGGTTCGATCACGGTGCGCAACGGGACCTGCTACCGCTGCCTGAACTGCGGCAACAGCATGGGCTGCAGCTGATGCCGAGCGCTCGCGGCGGTCGCCGCGAGTGCGACGCTGAGGCACGGCTTCGAGTCGCCTGCGATGTGCGGCGCGGCGCGAGGCACGCACGAGCCTGAGTCTGCTCCATCGTTCAAGTCTGTTTCAGGTCTGTTTCGAGTCTGAATCCATCGCGGGGTGGCCACCCACACGGCCCCCCGCGCACCAACCGTGTGGGCATGGAGACAGTTGGCGGCGCATCGAGCGCCGTGTCGCGGAGGCGCACGCCACAGGAGGTGGCAGAACACGCATGGCGGACGGCCGGCCGAAAGGCCTTGACCTCCCGCCTTGCGCCGTGAGGAACGGAAGCCGACATCAGGTGCGCGGCCGCGAGCGGGTGGTGCTGAGGACAGTCAGCTCCGACACACCCGCCGCAGTTTGAAGAGAGATCGACCGATGCCGTTGGGCGACGCGATCAGCCGAGAGGCCCCGCGTCGAGCCAGGTTCCGAGAAGGTTGGCGAGTGGATGGATCCTTCTTGCACCGTTTGGGCGCGCACGGAGTTCGCAGAGCCCAATCCTCGGTCCCCGCGGCCTCACGCGGAGATCGAGTAACCAACTCCGGCCGGTCGACCTTTCCTTCCATGCTCACGCGGCAGAGCCACCCACGCGAAGGCTCTGCCCCCCGCCCCCTGCGGATCCCACCTCCGCAGGGGGCTTTGTTTTTCCGTGGCGAGCCGTCCGTCGCGCGGAAAGTCCCATAGGCGTTTGGCCACAGGATTTGTGGCTTCCAGCTCGCTGTCCTGAGAGATCGCCCTTGCTCGGTCGGACTGCTGAGAAGTTGCTTCCGCGAATCGGTGCGTTGCCGCGTCGCGAGGCCTTCGAGTTGTTCCAGCAGCCGAGAGGGCATGCCATGCGATCTGTCGTTGTCGGAGGGGGCATCGCGGGCTGCGCCATCGCCGCCGCGCTGCGCGGAACTCCACTCTCCCGCGAGTCGGTCATCCTCGAGGGCGGTCAGCCAGGCGCCCGCCCCGACGCCGGCATCCTGCTCTCGCCCGCGGGGCTACGCGCCCTCGCCTCGATCGCGCCCGAGTTCGACTGGACCGGCGTGGGCCGCGTTGTGGACACCGTCTCCCTCCGCTCGCGCGCGGGGCGCGTCTTCTTCGAGCGCCCCTTCGAGCCCTGCCTTGCGATCTCGCAACGGGACTTCATGTCGATGCTTCGCGAGGCCGCCCGAACCGCAGGGTTTCTCGGTGGATGGACGATGGGCGGGCTCGAGACGGACCCCGATGGCCGCGTGCGCGCCGTTCGCCTCGCCGACGGCGGCTCGCTGCGTGGCGACGCCTTCTTCGCCTGCGATGGGGCCCGCTCGCGCGCGCGCGAGGTGCTGTTCCCGCAGTGCGCCCTCGGCCCAGCTGTCGTCGAGGAGATCGTGACGGTCGTCGACGCGCCTGAGATCGCTTCCGAGCTCAGCGGCTCCCTTCGGAGGTACCACGACGAGAACGGCGGGCTGGCGATCGAGATCGTCGCCACGAGCGCGCTGCGCGTGGCCTTCACGCTGCAGTTCGACCCCTCGCGCTGGCGACTGGGTTCCGACGCCCCGGCGACGCTGTGCGCGTTCCTCGGCGAGACGATCGCGGACTGGGCGCCAGAAGTGCTTTCGCTCGTCGGGCGCATCGACTTCGGCCGCTGCCAGCGCCACCAGGCTCGGGAGATCAGCCCCCCCGCGGCGCTCTCGAGCGGGAACCTGGTGCTCGTCGGCGACGCTGCCCACGGCGCGCTGCCCTTCACGGGCCGCGGCACCAACGACGCGCTCATAGACGCCGCGCTCCTCGGCAATCTTCTGGCGACGGCACGCACACCCGACGATGTGCGCGAGTCCTTCGCGCGCTACTCGGAGCTGCGCGAGCCGCAGCGCCGACGCACCTTGCAGGAGGATGTGGCGCTCCGCTCCGCGTTCCTCGAGCCGATCGGGCGCGGGGGACCGCGCCTGCCGGTCGTGGCGTAGGCGCTCGGGGCAGTCCGAGAACGCAATCGTCGCGACGACGGACGCTTGCGGCGCTTCTTCGAAAGCGAGAGGCGTCCTTCCGTCGACAATCCAAGGTGTACCCTCTGCCCGTTGGGCCTCGCGAGGGCATGATTCGTCCGTGGGCGAATCCCCCGCCGCGACCGCCCTACTCGGGGTGAAAGCATGCCGATCGAAACCAAGGTCCGACCCTCCCTCACCGCGAAGAACCTCGTCGTCGCCGTCGTCTGCCTTGGGTTCGGGGTGTGGGGCTGGTACGACTACGCCATCGCCATTCCGCAGGAGCAGGCAGACTTCGCGGAGTTCACCGCCGCAGAGCAGACGAAGTCGGAGATGGAGGCGCTCGCGCGCCTTGCGCCGCTGACAGAGGAGCAGAAGGCGGAGTTCCGCGCGTCGGAGAGCGTGCTCGCGCGCTTCACCGAGAAGCCCATCGCACCTGCGGCCTACGACAGACCCGTCCAGCTGTGGGTCTACATCATCGGGTGCGGTGTCCTCGGCACGCCGTACTTCCTGTACGCGCAGTGGCGGCTCGGACGCAAGCGCTATCGCCTCGACGACGACGGCTCGCTGCAAACGCCCGAAGGAACCTTCGCGGCCGACCAAATGACGACCATCGACATGGCGAACTGGATGGAGAAGTCCATCGCGACCGTGGAGATGACCGACGGAACGCGCGTGAAGCTCGACGACTACGAGTACAAGGGCGTCGAGGACATCGTGGCGCTGCTTGCGGCGCGCTTCCATCCAGGCCAGTGGACGAGCGACGCGCGCCCGATCGGCGACCCGAAGTCGCGCGACACCAAGGCCGCGCTTGCAGCCGCAAAGCCCGCGGAGGACGAGCAGACGGCCCCAGCAGGCGACGACACTTCTCAGCGCGGATAACAGGAACGGACGCGCGCACGGACCGTGCGCCTTGCTCCGCCCCGCTGCCCGAGGCGTGACTCCGCGCGGCCTCTTCCGCTACGCTCCGCCACCCATGCGCGCGACCACCGAACCCACGACGGCGATCGAGAAGCAGGACCGCTGCAGCGACCTCCCCCACCGCCCCAGGGTGCTCCTTGGCAAGATGGGGCTCGACGGCCACGACCGCGGCGTGAAGCTGATCGCGCGCATCATGCGCGACTCAGGGATCCATGTGATCTACTCGGGGCTGTGGCAGACGCCCCGCAGCCTCGCGATCAGCGCCCGCGATGAGGACGCAGACTGCATCGCCTGCTCGATGATGTCGAACTCGCACCTGGTGCTCGTGCCGCGCCTCCTCGAGGAATGCGCCAAGGTCGGCCGCCCCGACATGATCGTGAATGTCGGCGGGATCATCCCGCAGGACGATGTGCAGAAGCTCCTCGACGCGGGCGTCGCGCGCGTCTACCACACGGGCACGGGCATGGCCGAGATCGTCGGCAGCGTCCGCGAGAGCGTGAAGGCCTACGCCCCGCTTGCCGCAAGCGTCTCGACGCACCCGACCGCCGTGCTTGCGCGCAACATCTCGCTTGCCCACGCTGCGAAGCCGGTCAACGCAACGCGCCGCCGCCCGAAGCAGGTCGTCGGCATCACGGGCTCGCCTGGCGCCGGCAAGAGCACGCTCGTCGCGGCGATGGCAAGTGAAGCCGTGCGCCGAGGCGACAGGATCGCTGTCGTCGCCTTCGACCCGATGAGCCCCATCACGGGCGGCGCCCTCCTCGGCGACCGCCTGCGCGTCGACTTCAACGCGGTCGACGAGGGCATCTTCTACCGCTCGCTTGCGATCGTCGGAGAGGACTACCGATCGCTCCCCGAGATCATCGAGCTGATCGGCGGCGCGGGCTACGACAAGCTGATCGTCGAGACGGTGGGCGCGGGGCAGAACGATGTCGCGATCCGCTCGTTCGTCGACCGCACCGCGGTCGTGGTGGTGCCTGGCATGGGCGACGCCGTGCAGATGGACAAGGCGGGAATCCTCGAGATCGCCGACCTCTTCGTCGTGAACAAGGCCGACCATGCGGGCGAGTCGAAGCTCGTGCGCGAGCTCCTCGACATCGCGGGCGGCCGCAAGATCTTCGAGACGATCGCGACGCAGGGCAAGGGCGTGGTCGAGCTGCTCGATGGGCTTCTCGGCTGACCGCACGCGCCGCTGCTGCGGCCCGACGCGTCAAGCCACCCGATCGGAGGGAGCGCGGCGAGGCAACTGTGCCGAGTCGGCGATTCGGCTGCGCGCGCGCTTCCGCGTCCGCGGAAGTGGCGTAGGTTCCGTGCGACCAATGTCCTGTGCGTCCATCGAGGCGCAGGGGCATCCGCCGAGAGCCGCTCACGATGCCCACCACCTTCATCCAGAACCGCGCCCAGAACCGCGCGGCGCACAGTTTCAGCCCGTCCGCCATCCTGGCATGGATCGCAGCCGCCGCAGTGATCCTCCCGACCACGGCGCATGCACGGCAGGATGCATCCGTCACGGGCTTCGGCGAGATCTCCTTCCGCCGGATCGAGTCGCCCGACCTTGCCAAGATCACGGCGACAGGTTGGGCGAACCTCGCGATCCGAACGGACGGAACGGTCGCGGCGTGGGGGGACAGCCTCTATGGCGTGTGCGATGTTCCTGCGGGCCTCTCGGCCGTGACGGCGATCGCTGGCGGCGCGCACCATGCGCTCGCACTCCAGTCCGACGGAATGGTCCGCGCATGGGGTCACAACGAACACGGTCAGGCGACCGTGCCCGTCACGCTCGGTTCATGCCTTGCGATCGCCGCGGGTGATGCGCACAGCGTCGCGCTGCGCGCAAACGGAGCGGTGGCCTGCTGGGGTGCGGGCGCCTCGTCGGGCGCATCCCCGAACTACGGGCAAAGCGCGGTCCCGACCAACCTGGGGACAGCGACGGCGGTCGCAGCGGGCGGCTGGCACACGCTCGCGCGCAGGTCCGATGGCGCCGTGCAAGGCTGGGGCTTCAACACCTCGGGCCAGTGCAATCCACCGTCGACGCTTGGCGCCGTCGTGAAGCTTGCTGGTGGCGGGCAGCACAGCGCGGCGCTCCGCGCTGATGGCAGCATCGTCTGCTGGGGATCGAACAGCAACGGTCAGAGCGCGGTTCCCGCCGGACTCGGGGCGGCGACCGATATCGCCCTCGGATCGGCGCACACGGTCGCGCTTCTCACGGACGGCACGGTCGCGTGCTGGGGTGCGGACGGGGCGGGCCAGTGCGCCGTCCCCAAGGAACTCGACAATGTGACGGCCGTCGCGGCGGGTGGCACGCACACGCTCGTGCTGCAAGGCAACGGCCGCGCGCAGGCCTGGGGCTTCCTCGGCGATTGGGCGGCACCAGTCTCGGGATTTGGCCGGACGGTGAAGGCGGACGGCGCATGGCGGCATGCGATCTTCCTCCGCCAGGACGGCTCGGTCACCTGCATCGGCTCGAACTCTGCCGGACAGTGCGATGTGCCCGCCGATCTTGGACCCGCGATCGCGGTCACCGCCGCGAATCACCGATCCTTCGCGCTCAAGGCAGACGGAACGCTCGCAGGCTGGGGTACGGGAGTCGGATACGGCGAGGAGTTCGTGCCGACCGAACCGAACATCGCGGGAGTGGCGGCTGGCATGCACCACAATGTCGCCTTCCGACAGGACGGCACAGTGTTCGCGTGGGGACGAAACGGCTACCAGCAGTGCGTGGTGCCCGAGGGTCTCACGGGTGTCGTCGATGTCGATGCAGGGTTCTCACACTCCGTGGCCCGACGCAGCGACGGCTCGATCACCTGCTGGGGCCGCAACAACCACGGCCAGTCCGCTGTGCCCGCCGGCCTGACAGGCACGCGGGACCTCGCGGCGGGCTACTGGCACACGGTCGCGGTGCGCGCAGATGGCTCCGTCGTCTGCTGGGGAAGCAACAATTCCGGGCAGTGCAATGTGCCGCCCGAGGCCTTCAATGTGGTCGAGGTCGCCGCAGGAAGCGCGCACACCATCGCCCTTCGCAGCGACGGGGTTGCCGTCGCGTGGAAGCCGAGCTCCGCAGGTGCGCTGTTCGACCCTGCGCGGATGCCGCAGGAGCTCGGCACGGTCGACGCGATCGCGGCGGGAGAGAACTTCTCGATCGCCATCGACATCCCTTCCTGCGTCAGCCTTCAGGATGGCGGCAAGGACGAGGACTGCGACGGAAACGGCGTTCCTGATTTCTGCGACATCGAGAACGGCGCCGCGGATGCGGACGCCGACGGCGTGCTCGATGCATGCGAGTACGCAGCGGCCGACCTCGACCTCGACGGCGTCGTGGGCGCGGGCGACCTTGCCGTGCTGCTGTCATCCTGGGGCGCCGGCGCGGCATCCCCCGCGGATCTCGACGGCGACGGCGCGGTCGGCGGCGGCGACCTCGCGTCGCTCCTGTCGCGCTGGGGCGCGGTGCCCTGAAGCCGCGCCGCGCGCGCGTTCAGAGCTTCTTCGTCGCGAAGTAGGTCGCATCGGCTGCGGGCGCGGCGGCGGCGGCCGCCGCTGCGTCGAGGCCCGCGTAGCCGAGGCGGCGGTAGAGCGCGATCGCGCCTTGGTTGGTCGCTGCGACCTCGAGGGTGATCTTCGCGAAGTCGTGCTCGCACGCGAGGTCCTCGAGCGCGTTCATCATCGCAGTGCCGACGCCTTGGCCGCGGGCGGCCGGCGCGACATGGACATCGTGCACATTGAAGAGCTGCGCCTGTGCGAACGACGAATAGCCCTCGAACGCGATGAGGACGCCTTCGGTCGACTCGCTCTCGCCGCGCGCGGCGAGGAGGACGAGCGTGCCCGCGCGGCGCGCGAGGTCGTCTGCGACGCGGGTGAAGTGCGCGTGATCAAGGTCGACGCGCGACGACACGGGCTCGGCGGCGAACTCGGCCATCAGGCGCGCGAATGCGGCTCGGTCGTCCTCGTCTGCGAAGTCGCAGATCCAGACATCGATGTCGGGGCCCGAGGACTCGTCCGCGGAGACTTCATCCGCAGGCGTTTCCGATGCGGGCGACTGCGACGCGGCCTGCGCTGCGCGCTCGCGGGCCTCGCGCGCTGCCTTCGGCGAGCGGCGGCTCATTCGTACTTCCCGCGGTTCGCGATCGCGAAGTCGTAGAGCGACGCGAGCTCGGCCGACGAGAGCGACGCGATGCGGTTGAAGCGGTCGATGATCGGCTGCGGGTTGTCCGACGCGAGCTTGCCGAGGTTGTCGGCCTTCTTCGCGAGGATGCCCTTGAGGTCCGCGGTCGTGTTGCGCGCGTGGCCCGCGGGGTACATCACGAGGCCCGAGTCGTACTTCTTGCCATCGGCCATCTCGATCACGAGCGAGGTCGGGATGCCGTCCGGGTAGCGGCGGTCGTACTCGGGGCCGCCGTGCGTGAAGGAGAACTTCTCCATGAGCGCGCGGGTCTTCTTGTTGTAGATCGCGTCGGGCGCGTAGTCGTGCGGCACGAGCATCAGGTTCTTCCAGTAGCAGTTGTCGCAGTGGCCGAGCTTGGTCGACTTGGTCGACTCGGCCATTTCGATCGCCTTGCGGAGGAGCGTGCCGACGATGTAGACCATCGAGTGGTCGGCAGACTGGCGCGTCTTCGGGTCGCGCTTCGCGGGGTCGCCGATGATGCCGAAGGCGGGCTCGTAGGCGACGATGTTGATCGACTTGATCTGGTCCGGCTTCTCGAGGATCTGCGGGTTCTCGCGGAGGAGCGTGAGCACGCCCTGGAGCGCGCCCGCCGACTGGTGCTCGTAGAGGCCGAGCTTGAAGTGCATGCCCATCACGGCGAAGTCGCTGCCCGAGTGCGAGAGGACGAGGTCGAACGGGCTGTCGCCCTTCGTCTTCTCGAACTGGCGGAACATGCTCTCGGGGTTCCTGAAGATGTCGCGCGGGCCCATGAATCCGCGCATCGAGCGCATCATCGAGAGGACGGCGACCTCGGTCGAGATCGCGGCCGACGCGCCCTTCGAGTCGCTGAGCTGCTTGCCCGCGCGGATGGCGCGCCACGGGATGTAGTGGGCGACGGTCATGCCGATCGCGCTCTCGATCTCTTCGGCCGTCGCGCCCATCATGGCGCCGTAGGTCGCGGCGCTTGCGATCGCGCCGTGGACGACATGGTCGATCTTGTAGGTCTTGAGCGAGAAGACCTCGGCGAGGCGGCCGCGGATCTCGTCGAGGCAGATCATGCCGCGCAGGGCGTAGGCTCCGTCACGGCCCTGCTGCTGCGCTGCGGCGACGGCGACCGGGTAGAAGTCGTTGTGGCCGAACTCGCCGGCGGTGTGGCCGAGCTCTGGGTTGAAGCCGAAGTTGGTGCCGTTCGAGTCCCACTCGCGCACAGCGTTCGAGTTGGCGACGATCGCCTTCTCGGGGGCGACCTTCGCGGTCGAGCCGAAGACGGGTGCCCCCTTCGCGTGCGGATACTCGGCGGCTTCGGCGCGGAGGATGATCGGCGCATTGGTGTTGAGCGCGATGGCGCTGATGCCGCAGAGCACGGAGTCGGTGTGGAACATCACCGTGCGCTCGAGGACCGAGGCGTCGGGCGACCCGATCTTGCCCGACATGAAGTCGATGGCGAACTGGCCGATGCCGAGGGCCTGGTTCGTGTCGCGCGGGAGGACGGTCTGGTTCTTCAGGGCGGTTGCGTCGGTGGGGACTGCCATCGGGGTGCTCGTGTGCGTGGTCGGGTCGTGGATCAAGCGGGAAGCCGCGGCGGCTCGGCCCCGTCGTGCTCGAGAGGGCGGGTTCGGCCGCGAAAGGGCGAGATGGTAGCAACCTCAGTCGGAGCCGCGCCGCGCGGCCACGGTGAGGTCCCACCACAAGAGCGCGAAGGTGAACACGGCGAGGGCGTTCCACGCGATCGGCGCAATGGTCCACCCCGCGATCGGGATCGCCGCGACGAGATAGGTGGGCAGGAGCAGCAGAAGGCGCGCGACGAACCCCACCGTGTGCCAGCTCGTCGGCGCGAGGGCCATCGCCTTCCTGAAGCGGCCGAAGCGCACCATGAGGGCGATGTCTGCGACGGCGATCAGCGCGACGGTGACGAAATAGAGCCCGATCCACAACCCGCCGAGCGCAGGGCCCAACGGCTCGGGCATCGCGCGAGAGAGCGATTCGAACCCGATGACGAGCGCGATCAGGATCGCCACCCCGAGCGGCCGCGCGGAGGCAGCGAGCTGCATCCATCGCATGCGGGCGCCCGCGAGCCCGACCGCCGCGAGCCGTGCGCCCACGATGGCCTGCGCGATCAGCCCGACGGCGGTGAAGCCGAACAGCATGATCACGAGCGCGGATCCGAATCCGCGATCGAGCGGGACAGCGGCCGAGACCGGCAGCAGAACGACCGCGAGAAGCAGCGTCGGGAGCCCGAGGCACGCACCCGCGAGCGCAAACGCGCGCATCGACACGAGCCGCGCCGCGTCAAGCCACGGCGGCCGCAGCGAACGCTCGCCGAGCACCGCGCCGCACTCCGTGCACGGTTCGCCGAGCGCCTGTGTGCGCACATCCTGGCCGCAGTTCGCGCAGCGCCACGGCGTGCGCGGGGTGCACGGTGCGAGATCGGGCTCGCCCTCACGCATGCCGCCGCGTCTTGGGGAACCCGACCGCGCATCGAGGTCCCTGAGGAGATACAGGAAGCCGACCGCGATGCCCAGCGCGCCGATCGTCGAGAGGAGCAGCGCGGGGCGCTCCCAGTAGTCACCCCAAATGGAGTTCACTCCCATCAGCGCGACCGTGACGAACGCAATCGAGGGAACCGATGCGGCCCTCCCGTGAGACGGCTGGGATCCGCTCGATCGTGCAAGCGCGGCTGGCATTGCCGCGATTCCAGCGCCGATCAACGGTAGGCCCACGGCCCAGAGAGTCCAGGACCCGAGAAGCCCGACCACGAGGACCAACAGGCCAACCGACGCGATCAACGCAGCCAGCGGGGGCAAGGCGCCGTCGGCACGCCACAGAAGACCGAAGGAGACGGCCGCGACGAGCAAGGCCAGCACGGCTCCGAGGGCAATCACGCCCAGCAGCGTTTCGAGAACGGGTGATGCATAGCCCGGGGTCGCGGGGAGGCCACCGAACCAAGAGAGGCTGGCGCCCAACCCGACGGCGAGCGCCGCGGCGACGAGCAAGGCGCCGACGACAAGCGCCCACGCACCGAACTTGACCCTGCGGCGGACGGCCACATCCCGCCACGCGCCGCGGAACGGGTTCTCGACGACCGTTCCGCCGCACTCGGGGCAGGTCTCGCCGAGCGCGCGCCCCGCGAGGTCGTAGCCGCATGCGACGCAGAGTTGGGAGGTGGGCTCCGATTCACGCATCGCTTTGGCTCCGCTTCACCGTCGGCTCCTGATCCGCTTCGCACCGTGCGCCAGCACTACCGCGCCACGAAGCACGACTGCGTCGCGCGCGTCATCCCGCGGACGAGGAGAAGCATGCCCGTCGTCTCCGCGATCGGGCCGACCACACGGCCGCCGTACTTGAGCCACATCGCGAACGCCGTCTCC
>JBIKTI010000135.1:0-6543 GCA_044348205.1 Phycisphaerales bacterium
CTCCGCATCGATGAAGTCGGCGACGCGGCCGTCGAGCACCGACTGCGGGTTGCCCACCTCGTGTCCCGTGCGGTGGTCCTTCACGCGGTTGTCGTAGAAGACATACGACCTGATCTGGTTGCCCCAGTCGCGCGAGACCTTGCCGCCCGTCGCGGCGGTGAGCTCGGCGGCGCGGCGCTCCTCCTCGATCTGCTCGAGCTTCGCCTGCAGCACAGCGAGCGCCTGCGCCTTGTTCTGCGGCTGGTCGCGGTAGGTGCTCGCGACCACCTGGATGCCCGTCGGCAAGTGCGTGACGCGGATCGCCGACGCGACCTTGTTGACATTCTGCCCGCCGGGGCCCGACGCACGCACGAACGCCACGATCTCGAGGTCCTTGTCGGGAATCACGAGGTCGCCGTGCTCGAACTCGGGCGTGACATCGACGGTGGCGAAGCTCGTCTGGCGCTTGCCTTCTGCGTTGAACGGGCTGACGCGCGCGAGACGGTGCGTGCCGCGCTCGCAGTTCATGTAGCCGTAGGCGTAGGGGCCGACGATGCGGTACGACACCTCGCTGACGCCCGCCTCTGGGCCGAGCGAGCGGGAGATCTCCTCGATCTTCCAGCCCATCTCCTTGAAGTAGTAGAGGTACATGCGCTCGAGCATGCCCGCCCAGTCCTCGGCCTCGGTTCCGCCCGCGCCCGCCTGGATGGCGACGAAGCAGTTGCGGTGGTCGTGCTTCCCCGAGAGGAGCGACTGCCGCTCGATCTTGTCCATCTTCGACTGGAGGCCGAAGAGCGTGTCGTCGACCTCGGCGAGCATCGATTGGTCGCCCGCCTCGCGGGCAAGCTCGTAGCCGACCTTGGCGTCCTCGAGCAGGCGAATCGCATCCTCGAGCGGCTCGACCTGCGCTCGGATGACCTTGCTCTCCTCGATGACCTTCTGGGCAGACTTCGGGTTCTCCCAGAAGTCGGTCGCGTTCATGCGGTCGTCGAACGCGGCGCGTTCTGCAAGCTTCTGATCGTAGTTAAAGAGAGTCGCGGAGCGTCACGATCCGCGCCTCCAACTCGTCGATCACCGGTTGATGAGCGTCGTAGTGCATGGGGCGGTGAGTGTAGCGGCGGCCGCGCCTCCGCGCGGCGCGCGAAACACTACATTCTCCGCATGTTCGTCTCGAGCCGCATCGCGTCGATGTCCGAGTCCGCAACCCTCGCCGTGGGCGCGAAGGTCGCCGCGGCCCGCGCCAAGGGCCGCGATGTCGTCGCGTTCGCGATGGGCGAGCCCGACTTCGACACGCCCGACAACATCAAGCGCGTCGCGATCGCCGCGCTCGAGAAGGGGATGACGAAGTACGCCCCGACCCCCGGAGACAAGGCCGCGCGCGAGGCGATCGCGGCGAAGCTGACAAGCGAGAACGGCATCGCGACGACCTTCGAGCAGGTGACCGTCACCGTGGGCGCGAAGCACGCGATCTACATGGCGCTCCAGGCGATCGTAGAGCCGGGCCGCGGCGACGAGGTGCTGCTGCCCACGCCCGCGTGGGTGTCGTACAAGTCGCTTATCGAGCTTGCGGGCGCGCGCTGCGTCGAGGTGGCTGGCTCGGTCGAGCGCGGGTTCCGCGTGACGCCCGCCGATCTCGCGGCGGCGATCACGCCGCGCACCGTCGGCATCGTCTGGAACTCGCCGTCGAACCCGTGCGGCATCGCGTATCCCGCTGGCGAGGTCCGCGCGATCTGCGACGAACTCGCGAAGCACGACAGGATCGCGGTGATCTCCGACGAGATCTACGAGAAGCTGATCTACCCCGAGATCTCCCCTGGCCTCGCGCACGCGTCGCCCGGCGCCCACCCCGCGCTCGCCGCGCGCACGATCACGATCAACGGCATGAGCAAGAGCTATGCGATGACGGGCTGGCGCATCGGCTACATGGCGGCGCCGAAGCCGATGGCGGCCGAGCTCATCAAGCTCCAGGGGCAGATGACGAACTCGATCCCGAGCTTCTTCTACCCCGCGATCGTCGAGGCGCTGACGAACAGCGCTGCGGGCGTCGAGGCGATGCGCGTGAGGTTCGCGTCGCGCGCGAAGCTGATCCACGACGAGCTTGCCAAGATCCCCGGTTTCCGCACGCCGAAGCCGAACGCCGCGTTCTACGCGTTTCCCGACATCTCGGCGCACTTCGGAAAGACCTCGCCCGCGGGCGCGCGCATCGATGGCGCGCAGGCGTTCGCAGACGCGCTGCTCGCGGAGGCCGATGTCGCGGTCGTGCCAGGCGAGGACTTCGGCGCCTGCGCGCGCGGCCACATCCGCTTCTCGTTCGCATGCAGCGACGAGAACATCCTGAAGGGCGTCGCCCGCGTGCGGGACTGGGTGGCGAGGCTCGCGTGAGGCTTCAGCGCCTCCGCTGCGCGAACATCCAATCGAGGATGCCGTCCTCGCCGAAGCGGTAGGCGGGGGTCCATGCGTCGTGGCCGACGCCCGGGAGTTCGAGGAAGCGGGGCGATGCGCCCGCTGCGACGGCCGCCTCGCGCATGGCGCGCGAGAGCGCTGCGGGAACGACGGGGTCGTCCGCACCGTGCACGATCGCGGTCGGGAGGCGCGCGAAGCGGGCCGCGGTCGACGGGTCGCCTCCGCCACAGATCGGCGCGACGGCCGCGAAGAGCTCGGGCCTGCGCGCGGCGAGGTCGAACGCGCCGAAGCCGCCCATCGAGAGGCCTGTGAGGTAGACGCGGTCCGCGTCGACGGGCTTCGTGGCAAGGACCTCCTCGATCGCCGAGACAAGCGCCCGCATGGCGCGGGTCGGTTCGTCGGCGAACTTCGGGAGTTCGCCGCGCTCCCTGAACGCCTTGAGGTCGATCGCGCTCCATGATTCGTCGCGCGGGCACTGCATCGCCAGCACGAACGCAGGCGTGCGCGACTGGAACTCCTCGCCCGCGGTCCACCCCGCGAAGTGCTTCAGCTGCGCAGCGTTGTCGTCGCCGCGCTCGCCCGAACCGTGGAGGAAGACGACGAGCGGCAATCTGCCGCCCGCTCTCGCAAGCGCCTCCGCGCTCGGTTCGACGAGCCGAGCGCGATAGACGGCGTCGACCGAGCCGTCCTGCTTCCTCACCGTTGTCTCGAGCGACGGGATGCCCGCGAAGCGGTCGACCGGCTGCTGCGGAGGCATGGCGCTCGGCGTCGTGGGACTCTGCGCGGAAAGAACGCCGCCCGCGCAGAGTGCGCAGGCGGCGGCGAAGGCGGGGGAGAGCTGCATGCGCGGAGCGTATCGAGCGCGGTCAGCCGCGGAGCGGCATGCCCTGCATGTTGCTCGTGCCGATCCCAAGCGGCACCGGCTGCGGACGAAGCTCGTAGTTCGGCGTCAGCGCGATGTTGAGCGGCAGGCGCTTGCCCGTCGGATCGCGCGGAATGTTGTCCTGGTCGATGATGCGCTGGATCGCCATGATGCCCTCGATGAGCATCTCGGGGCGCGGCGGGCACCCAGGCACATAGACATCGACGGGCACATACTGGTCGACGCCCTGCACGACCGCGTAGGTGTCGAAGACGCCGCCCGTCGAGGCGCATGCGCCCATCGAGATCACCCACTTCGGCTCGGCCATCTGCATGTAGATCCGCTGCAGCACGGGCAGCGTCTTGACGCTGACGCGCCCCGCCACGATGAGGAGGTCGGCCTGGCGCGGCGAGAAGCGCATGACCTCTGCGCCAAAGCGCGCGAGGTCGAAGCGCGAGCACGCCGTCGCCATCAGCTCGATGCCGCAGCACGCGGTCGCGAAGGGAAGCGGCCACACGCTCGAGCGGCGCGCCCAGTTGATGACTCGGTTCAGCTGCGTGGTGACCACGCTGTCGGTCGGAAGTGCTGCTTCAAGGCCCATAGATCATGCATGGTAGCGCGGCGGCGGCGTCGCGGCAGCGCGCATTTCCGCAGGTTTCCCGCGTGTCCCGAGTTGGCTCCCCGTCAGCCGAGGATGCGGTTCATGTCGTCGCTCCCATGGAGGACGGTGTAGAGCTTCTCGACCTTCATCATGCGCAGGAGGTCGAGCACCGTGCGGCTGGTGCCGACGAGGTAGCCCTTCATCTTCGCGCTTGCAGCACGGTTGCGGATGTCGACGCACATGCCGAGACCCATGCTCGAGATCTGCTGCACGCCCGCGAAGTCAATGACGATCGACGACACCTTCGAGTGGGCGCACCCGTCGATGGCGGCCATGATCTCCGCCGCGATGATGGGTGCCTCGCGCTGGCCGATCGATGGGCACAGGATGCGGGCGAACAGACCGCGCGAGTGGCGGTCGATGCACACATACTGCGACTGCGTGCGGTCGGACGGCGTGGTTGGCAGCGTGTACTGCTTCATGCCCCAAGCATCGGTTTGAACGAGGGGCGACTTCGGCAAAATTTGCCGTAACAGGGCGTTGCAGCGGATGAACCTCAGGTTCGCGGGCCTGCCTGCGCAGACTGACCTTTCAGCGCCGATCCGGGAGACGCCACGAGCCCGTCAGCACGGGAGGATCGACGGTCAAGGCAGCGTTGGCGACGATGGTGACCGCGGGGATCGCCGGCGACGGGGGTGCGGCGTTGGTCGGCGCCGCGTGGCCGTGCGCCGGCGGAACGGACGAAGCCATCGTGTCGATCTCGACCTCCGCGATCGCCCCGAGCCGCGAGAGCTCGCCCGCGAAGTTGCGCGCCACGGTGCGCGAGTCGCCTTGGAGGAGTTCCGTGTCGAGCGTGATCTCCGCGAAGGCGCGATCTGCCTTGCCCGCGAACTGACGGAGCGCCGTGGCGAGGCTGCGCATCTCCTGGGAGAGTTCGGTGCGCACGCCGCCCGCGATCGCATCCGCGATCGGGCGGATCCGCTCTGGAGAGGGCGAAGCGAGGAGTGGTGCCCAGTGCGCGAACTGCTCGAGGACGGGCGCGGCGGACTCGGTCGCGGACCGCACGGACTCGCTCGCGACGCTGGCACGGTCGGCGCGTTCGATGAGTTCGCCCGACATCCGCTCGCCGCGCTCGACGAGCCAGCTGAGGTCGTCGCGCATGCGGCGCATGTCGCCATGCACGGATTCCCGCGCTGCGGCGAGCTCGTGGACGAGCTTGCCGAGCACCTCGCGCAGCGCGGCTCCGTCGCCGACGCGGACGGCGAGCGCCTCGATGAGCCGCTGTCCCTCGGAGGCGAGCCCCGCGAGCGCCGCGGTCGCGCGCTCGGAGCGCTCGACGAGCACCGCTGCCTCGCCTGTGGCTGAGAGCGCCGCATCGACGCGCGCGGTCGCGGCCTCCGCCCGCCGCACCATCTCGTCGATCTTCTCGAGCCTTCCGCCGAGCTCTGCGTCGACCGCTGCGAGCGTGGCGTTCGCGGCGTGCTCGAGGCGTGCCTCGACCTCCTTGATCCTGTCGAAGCGCCAGTCGAGCTCGCGCGCGATCAGCGCGACCTTCTCGCCGACCACGCGGTCCGCGGCCTCGCGGATCGCGGCCTCTGTGCGCGACTGCGCGGAGGCCGCGGCCTGCTCGACCTCGCGCTTGCACTCGGCTGCAGCGGCTGCGGCCTTGTTTCGCAGCGCATCGGCGGCTTGCGCGGCCGCGTCGCTTGCGGCATGCGCAGCCCGCTCGAGCGCAGCGCGCATCGCCTCAGTGACTTTCTCCGACTGCTCGTGGGTGGCGCGCGCAGCGCGCTCGGACTGATCCCGCGCCGCTGCGAGCACGCGCTCGGCGTCGTCGATCACACCGACGGCGCGCTCCGCGATCTTCTCGCCGCGCCCGCCCTGCACATCGAAGGCCTGCAGCATGCGCACGCCGAGCTTGAGGCGTTCCTCGAGCTCCGCGGCAAGCCGCACGGCGCGGTCCGCAGCCTCGTGCTCGTCGGCAAGCTTCGCCTCGAGCCGCGTGGTCTGCGACTCGGCCCGCGCAAGGAGCTCTGCGAGACGCGTCTGCTGCGCGCTCGAGGCTGCGGGCTGCGCTGGCGCGTGTGCGGACATCGCTGCGATCGGAGCCACAGCGGCAGAGCGCGGCGCAGGGACGGAAAGCGGTGGAGCGCTCCGCGGCGCTGCAGCAGGGCGCGACGCAACGACTTGCTGCGCGCCATCGAACGACTTGCCCATGTCGAAGGGGCGCGCGGCCGCTGCGGCCGTCATGTCGACATCCATCGCGGGCAGCTGCTGCGCGACGAATCCCTGCGATGCCTGCGCCTGCGGCGCTGGCTGCGAGTTCGGGTTGGTTCCGTTGGAGTGAAGCGTTCCGCTGTGGTTCTGGTCGAGCATGGTCCTGCGCTCGCGTGGGGCGTCCTGCCCAATGAACGATGAACAGCCGATCATCGACGCCCCGAGGCGCCGCGCCGGCGTCACCGAAGTCCGCGGAGCGGACAAGCGGCGACACTTCGCGGCAGTTTCACAGAAACCCGACCCTTTGGGACCGAGAAGCGAGTGAGTTCCGAGAAAAAAGCACCAAGGCAGCGTTAGGCGCCGCGGGATCGACGGGGCGCACCCTTCCTCGGAGCGCCAGACCTCGGAGCGCCAGACCTCGGAGCGCCAGACCTCGGGGCTCCAGACTTCGGGGCTCCAGACCTCGGAGCACCAGACCTCG
>JBIKTI010000136.1:0-6539 GCA_044348205.1 Phycisphaerales bacterium
CCTCGACGGCAACGGCGCGGTCGATGCGGCCGACCTGTCGATCCTCCTGAGCTCGTGGGGTTCGGCCGCGGCCGACCTGAACGGCGATGGCGCGACCGACGCAGCGGACCTCACCATCCTTCTCAACAACTGGGGCTGATCCCGCCGGGCTCGGACCTCCTGTCCGAGACGGCACAGCCCTTGCAAGCCTCACACGGGGCGAAGACCGAAAGGTCTTCGCCCCGCTTCCTGAACCGCTCTCCAACCTCAGACTCGACGCAGCATCCTGCTCGGTCGATGGATTGCGGACCTTTCCTTGCGCTCGAGCGCCGATCCTCAGCGGGATCGCTTCCCTCGAAATGCTCCTTTCTCGACGGTGCGCGCAACGCACACTGCGAACGGGGCGAATCTTCCGTCGCCTTGCCTTCCAACAAGGCGCGACACGATGAGACACGACATGACGACACACGCCACGACGCTTCGCTCTGCAGTTCTGACAGCGGCCCTCGCCGTGTCTCTGCTGTCCGCCTCCGCCTTCGCGGCAGACGCCGCGCAGGGCACGAGTCCCGTGAGCCCATCCTCGGCGCGCGCGATGATGCTCGCGTCGGCCCAGGCGCAGCGCGCGGCCGCCGCCGCTCCGAAGGGGCAGTCCGCGAAGCGACCCACGGCGACAGACAAGCGCGCGCGCGCCAAGCAGGCCGCGCAGCCCCTGCCCGCGATCGAGTTCATGCCCGTCTATCGCACGGCGCTTCTCGCCGTCCCGCAGGGTGTCCCCGAGGAGATCGAGATTGACTTCCCGCTCGAGGGTGGCGGCTTCGACACCTTGCGTCTCTTCCGAACCTCCATGCGGGCTCCTGACGCGAAGCTCTACCTCGATGTCGGCGGAGGCGAACTCGTGGAGGCCGAGCTTCCGCCGCACCGCACCTACCGCGGGTCGCTCGTCTCAAGCGGCATGCCGGTCAGCGCTTCGGTCGTCGACGGCGAGCTGTGGGCGATGATCCCGCAGGCAAACGGCGACATCCTCTGGATCCAGCCGATGAGCGACTTCGCTGTCGGCCGTGCCGCCAACGAGCATGTGATCTATCGCCGCTCCGACCTCGCGGCCGCCGACCAGTTCAGCTGCGGCGTGGATCACGCGGGCCTCGGACTCCCTGACTGGATGTTCGGCGTTCCGTCCGACCCCGCGGACTCGGGTCTCGTCGGATTCGTGCCTGACGCAGGTGCCGAAGACGGCGCCATCGGGGGCGGCGACGATACAGGCGATGGAAACGGCGACGATGCCGGTGAAGGCGACGACGGCTCGTCGGGCGGACGCGACGGCTCGACCTCCGGCCTGATGGGCGGCGGCGACGGAGGAGACGGCGATGGCGGCGTCGCGGGCGTCTCGCCCTTCGTGACGCGCATCGCCTTCGACGCGGACTTCGAGTTCTTCCTCAAGAACAGCTCGAACGCGAACGCGACGGTGATCGACATCGAGAACGTGATGAACAACGTGTCGTTCGTCTACGACCGCGATGTCAACATCACCTACGAGTACACGACGATCATCGTGCGCACCACCTCGAGCGATCCGTACACCTCGAGCAACATGGAGACCCTCCTCTGCGAGTTCCGCACCACCTGGAACGCCGCCCCCGAGGTGGAGATCACCCGCAGTGTGGCGCAGCTCTTCACGGGCAAGACCATCCAGGGAAGCGTCATCGGCCTCGCGTGGCTCGGCGTCATGTGCAACCAGACGGGCAACGACTGCGGCGGATTCGGCAACCTCGCCTATTCGTCGGTCGAGAGCCGCTTCACCACGATCTCCGACTTCCGCACCTCGCTCTCGGCGCACGAGCTCGGCCACAACTGGCAGGCCCAGCACTGTGACTCCGTGAACCCGTGCAACATCATGTGCTCGGGGATCAACTCCTGCCAGGGCACGACGGGCGGCAACCTCAAGTTCTCGCCGACCGAGCAGAACCAGATCATCGCGTTCCGCAACGCCGTCACCTGCGATGTGGCGCTGCCTGCGCCGATCGCGCTGCCCTTCTCGGACAACTTCGACGCCTCGAGCACGATCAGCAGCTCCACTTGGATCTACAACAAGGGCGTGATCTCGACGACCGCCGCCAGCAACGAGCCGAGCCCGACGCGGTCGATCAACCTCGATGCCTCGAGCGGGAACCTCTACGCCGACGACGAGATCCGCTCGAACTTCATGCTGCTCGGCGGGCTCTCCAGCGCGACCGTTCGCTACTTCGTGCAGCACTCTGGCGTCGAGGCGGGCGAGCAGCTCATCGTCGAGTACCTCAATGCCTCGCGGCGATGGACGCTGCTCAACACGATCACCTCGGATGGCACCGCGCAGACCCAGTTCGTCGAGTTCTCGCACCAGCTGACGGCGGCGGCATTCCATGACCGCTTCCGCATCCGATTCCGCGCCGCGGTCGACGAGGCGAACGACGACTGGTTCATCGACAGCGTCAGCGTCGTCTCCGTGGTGTTGCCCTCGAACGACGAGTGCACCGCCGCGATCGACATCGGCGCGGGCAACACGGCCTTCGACAACACGAACGCCACCAACAGCGCCACTGCGCTGCCTGCCAATTGCGCTGGAACGGTCGGCACCACCATGGCCAAGGACCTCTGGTATCGCCTGACCGTGCCCTGCACCGGAACAGTCTCCGTCAGCACCTGCGGCACGACGGGTTCGGACACGCGCCTGGCTGTGTACAACCTCGCCTGCCCGACGGCGGGCTTCCTCGTCGGCTGCAACAACGACGCGGGCTGCGCCAATGGCGGCGCCACCGTGAACTTCGCGGCTGCCGAAGGCACGGTCTACTACATCCGCGTCGGATCGAACACGACCGGCGGCGTGGGCACGCTGGGCGTGACCTGCACTCCAGAGGCGAACTGCCCCGGCGACGCCAACGGCGACGGATCAGTCGACGGCTCCGATCTCGCGATCGTGCTCGGCGCATGGGGCACTGCGGGCGGTGACCTCAACGAGGATGGCCAGACGGATGGATCCGATCTCGCGATCGTGCTCGGCGCGTGGGGACAGTGCCCCTGAGCAGGAGACTTCCCCCCAGCGGCTTTGTCGCGCGCAGGTGCGGACGGCTCGACCGATTCGCGCTATAACGCGCCGCGATGGATGATGGCCTGAACTCCTCGACGAGCGCCACCCCGCCTACGGTCTCTCCGAAGCGCAGCGCGCTTGCGCGCGCATCGTTGATCCTCGGCGGCGTCTCGCTCGGGATGTTCTGTTGCACGATTGGACTCGGCGCCGCTGTGTCGCTCCTCTTCGGAATGACAGCCGTCATGCTTGGGACAATCGCGCTGGAGCGGATCCGTGCCTCAGGCGGGTCGCTCAAGGGAAGACCGTCGGCGTGGACAGGCATCGGCCTCGGGATCGCTTCGTTCGCGCTGTCGCTCGCGGCGCAGTTCCTGTACTCATCCGTCCAGCAGCGGTGGAACGACGACATCGACTCCGCGCTCCGCACGACCTTTGCAGCGGTGGACGCGGCTGGCGCCGATGCCGCCGAGGAGCGCTGGACGCCGACCGCACGGCGGACGCTCGAGGAGGGCGCGCTCGAGCGGTTCGCACTCGATTCCCGCGAGCGATTCGGCGAGTTCCGTGGCTTCAAGGTGCTTTCCGAAGTGCCCGACCCGAGCCTGACGGGAGTTCACACGCTCACGCTCGCCGTCGCGTTCGACTTCGAGCGGGAGCGCGTCACGGGGTCCGTCGTCTCGGAGATGTCGCCTATGGGCGGCCGCTTCATCCCGGTCGTGCGGCTCCGCTCTGTCACCCTGCAGCAACCTGACGGCGCAGCCCTGACGCTCGGCTCGACCATGGCGACGGAATCGCCGTCGACCGAGATCGATTCCACCACGGAGGAGGCCGAAGGCCCCGAGGGCGCAACGCCGTGAACCAGATGAACCAATCGCCGGCTCCTGAACTCGCAGGACGCAGGGTCACCGTGATGGGCCTCGGCCAGTTCGGAGGCGGAGTGGGCGTCGCGCGCTATCTCGCGCTGCGTGGCGCCTCCGTGACCGTGACGGATCGGGACGGCGCCGACAAGCTCGCTGCGTCGATCGAGTCGATCGCGGATCTCGTCGCAGATGGCTCCGTGGAGCTTGCGCTCGGTGGTCATCGCGAGCGCGACTTCACGGATGCCGATCTCGTGGTCGTCAACCCCGCGGTACCGAAGCCGTGGGCGAACCCGCTGCTCACGGCGGCGCGTGCGGCAGGCGTGACGCTGGAGACGGAGATCGGCTTGACTGTCGCCGAACTCGCCGCGCGGGGCGTGAGCGACATCGTGGGCGTGACCGGGAGCGCGGGAAAGAGCACGACCAGCGCCATGCTGCACGCTGCGCTCGACGCGCCCGCGGAGTTCGGCGGCCGACGCGCGCACCTCGGCGGAAACATCGGCGGATCGCTGCTTGGTTCGCTCGATGCGATCGCAGCGGGCGACTTCGTGGTGCTCGAGCTCTCGAGCGCGATGCTGTGGTGGCTCTCCGAGACGCGGCGCTGGTCGCCGCCCGTGGCCGTCCTGACCAACCTCCTCGAGAACCACATCGACTGGCACGGCGACTTCGCGCACTACGCCCAGTCGAAGGCCGCCATCCGCTGCTTCGCGCCAGCAGGTGCTGCCTTCGTGAGCGACTTCGAGGGTTCAGCCGCGGCGGCGGAGGCCGTTCGACTCGGGGCGGAGCCCTGGTGGCACAGTGCGACGCCCGCACCATCCGGCTTGCCGCCGGCCGCAGAGTTCCGGCCTGCGATTCCAGGCGCCCACAACAAGGAGAACGCTCGGCTTGCCCTCGCAGGCGGGCTCGCTGTCGTTGCGAGGGCGGGTTTCTCGCCCTCGGCTGCGCTGAGCGGGCTGCGTGCGCGCATCGAGTCGTTCGGTGGACTTCCGCACAGGCTGTCGTTCGTCTGCGAGGCCAAGGGCGTGCGCTTCTACAACGACTCGAAGTCGACGACCGCCGAGGCGACCCTGCGCGCCATCGGCGCGTTCGAGGAACGCGGGCGCATTCATCTGATCGCAGGCGGTTACGACAAGGGCGTAGATCTCGCGCCGATCCAGAGGCTTGGAGACGAACTCGCGGGCCTGTACGCAGTCGGCACAACGGGGCCACGCCTTCTCGGAGGCAGGCGGGCCACCCTCAGCGGCACGATCGAGGCGGCTGTGCGGGACGCCATCGCCGCCTCACGGGCGGGCGACATCGTGCTGCTCTCGCCTGGCTGCGCGAGCTGGGATCAGTTCACGAACTACGAGGCGCGCGGCGAGACCTTCGCGCGGCTTGCGCGCCGCGCGCGCGACGCTCACTCGTAGAAGCGTCTCTCGCGCGGAATCTCTCCGCCTGCAGGCGTCCACCACGCGGGGCGACCCTTCACGGCGTCAATGCGCTGCTCGTAGTCGACGGGCATCTCTCGTGCCTCGGGAGCGGAGCGCAGCGCATAGTCGATGCGACGCGAGCCCCGAGGCGGACAGGTCAGCTGGTTGGTGAGGCGACCCGTCGAGGTGCCCGCATCCATGATGGCGTAGACCATCCGGTCGGGGCGCTCGACGGGATCGTCGCCCTTCCCCTCGAGGAAGTTCAGCGTCAGCTGCTTGCCAACGGGGATCTCCATCTTGAAGAATGGCTCCTCCGTGCGGGTGTCGAAGAGCGTCACGGTGACGGGCTGCATCTCGCTCGAGACATAGGTGTAGCCGCTGCCGCTGTAGGGATAGATCGCGCCACGGGGGCCGTAGCAACCTGCGAGGGCAAGCGAGGCGGCGACGAGGGCGATCGGGGCGAGTCTTGTCATGGCGATCCTGTCGTGGAGTCCGTTGGGGGCGTGCGACCGACGGGCGCACACCGCCCACGCGTGATATCGGTCGGCGGTTCGCCCGCCCTTCGGGATTTTGCCGCGAACGGAGCGACCCGCTTTCGGGCAGAATGCGGCGCGATGCCCGAGACCGACCCTAGATCCCTCCGCGTCGGACACGGATACGACCTCCATCGGCTCGAGCCGACGGCGCCAGAGGGGCGCGGACGCCCGTTCATCCTCGCGGGGGTGCGCTTCGACCATCCCGTCGGCCCCGTGGGGCACTCCGATGGCGACGCGGTCTACCACGCCGTCTACGACGCTGTCACGGGCGCGCTCGGGCTTTCGGATATCGGACAGGCGTTTCCCGACACCGACCCTGCCTTCGACGGGCAGGACTCCGCCCGTTTCCTGGCTGCGCTGCGCGTCGACCTCGCGCGCGGCGGCCACGGGATCGTGAACCTCGACATCACGGTCGTCTGCGAACGGCCGAAGCTTTCGCCTCGGAAGGGCGAGATGATCGCCAACATCGCCCGCGAGCTCGGGCTCGACCCTTCGTGCGTGAACCTCAAGGGCAAGACGCACGAGAAGGTCGACGCCGTGGGCGAGGGACGCGCGGTCGAGGTGCATGTCGTCGCGCTCGTGGCACGCGCGGCGCACGCCCCGTAGGTTCCGCCCAGGCGGCCCATCCTGTTACCTTGGCGACTCGGTTCTCCGCCCGCGTGGCGCGTGACCTAGCACAGGAGATCGCATGCGAGCCATCGTG
>JBIKTI010000138.1:0-6531 GCA_044348205.1 Phycisphaerales bacterium
ATTCGGCCTCCGTCTGACGGGCACTCATGGTTTCGGCCTCCGTTGGTGTGGATCAAGGTTGTCGGAGTCGAGGTCCGGGACGGTCGGAGTCGAGGTTCGGAACCGTCGGAGTCGGCCGGCCATGAGTGCCCGCAGACGAAGTCTGCGGAACCGATCGTGTCGGAGTCGAGGTCCGGGACGGTCGGAGTCGAGGTTCGGAACCGTCGGAGTCGGCCGGCCATGAGTGCCCGCAGACGAAGTCTGCGGAACCGATCGTGTCGGAGTCGAGGTCGGGGACCGTCGGAGTCGACTCCCACGCCATCCGCTCCGCAGACTCCGTCCTCACTTCATTCGGCCTCCGTCTGACGGGCACTCATGGTTTCGGCCTCCGTTGGTGTGGATCAAGGTTGTCGGAGTCGAGGTCCGGGACGGTCGGAGTCGAGGTTCGGGACGGTCGGAGTCGAGGTTCGGGACGGTCGGAGTCGGCCGGCCATGAGTGCCCGCAGACGAAGTCTGCGGAACGCCGGTCGTCGGAGTCGACGGGCATCGTCCCCTCCGCATGCTGAAGCATGCGGGGAATCCGTCAGTTCAACGCCTGCCACAGGATCGTCGTGCCTGCGGGCGGCTTCACATTGCCGCCGACGATGTCCTGTGCCGTCACATCGGGGCCGTAGAGCTCGCGGTTCACCTTGTCGGCCGTCGTGAAGGTGACGCCACCGACGAGAAGCCCGCCGAAGATGCCTTCCTTGCGGAGGTAGTAGTAGGTCGCGGGTCCAGGGCCGCCCGCGTTGTTCGGGTCGGTCTGGGCAGGACCTGCGACGGCGCTGGCCTCTGCGAGGCCGTACAGGCCGTCGTCAAGGAAGCGCGTCACCTCGTCGGTCGTGTTCATCACCAGCACGATGTCGCGGGTCTGGTAGCCCGCCTGCAGGCCGATGGTCGCGCCCGCAGTGTTGATGGCGACAGGCGCGGACCAGCCGCCCTGCGTGCGCTTGAGGAACACTCCTTCGCCGCCCGAGCCGCCGATCAGGAATGCGCCGCTTCCCTCGCGGAGGATGGCGACGCCCTGCGCGTTCTCGAAGACGGCCGTCGGAATCGGATTGTCGCTCGCCTGGAACCCTCGCACGATGGCGACGGCCTCCGCGGTGCGCGCGCCGACGGGCGTCGCGCAGGCTGCGAGTGCGAGCAGGGGAACGACGAGCAGGATGCGGAGGAGGGTCATGGCGTGGCGTCCGTTCGGAGGTGCGAACCGCAGTGGTGTCGCGGGCCCATGGTAGCCGTCTCAGCCTTGCTTCTTCATGACGCCGTCGAGGCCGGGAATGCTCGAGATGCGCAGCGCGATGATCTTGTTCATCACCTTCACGACGATGAAGGCCGCGAGAACGATGATGGCGAACTCGATCAAGTTGTTCAGGAACTTGCCCCAGAGCATGGCCACCTCGGGCTTGCCTTCCACGGCGCCCTGCAGCACGAACTTGAGGTCCTTGAAGTCCACGCCGCCGATCACGAGCCCGAGCGGGGGCATGAGGAGGTCGGACACGATGCTGTTCACGATCTTTGTGAACGCCGTTCCCACAAGAATGCCGACCGCCATGTCGACGGCGTTGCCCTTGGCTGCGAAGTCCTTGAGTTCCTGGATGAATCCCATCGGGTGAGCTCCTGCGTTCGAGTTGCTGAGACGAACTTCGGAGGCAAGATAGCGATTCCCCAAGGAAAGCGCGGCGGCCGCGCGGGGTTCAGAAGATGAGCCGCAGGCCGAGCACGAACCCGATCCGAAGCTCGGGCGCGTGGACGAGGTCTTGTGTCAACGGAACCTGCAGGCCGAGCTCGACGGCGTAGGACGGGGCCTCGAGAAGGAGCCCTGGCGACAGCAGCACCGCGTGCTCGCCGCCCGTGGTGAAGATCGAGTTCAGCTCGAGCGTGGCGTACCACGCGCCCTCGCGCTCCTCGCCGTAGGCCTCGGGGCAGATTCTGTACGCATAGCCGAAGTCAATGTTGACGAAATCATCCGCTGTGTCGCTTGCGAAGAGCGGGTGGTCGTGCCCGTCGCCCGTGACGAAGGTGTAGCGCGCCGCTGCGTCGAGCCCGTGGCGCCCGAGGATGGCGGTGACGACCGCGCCCGCGAACGGGTCGACCGAGCCGCCACCGAAGCCGCCCGTGCCCGTGGGGAGCTCTGCGCCCGCGAAGATCGACGCGCGGACCGTGTCGATCGCGTTGAGATCCTCGCGCAGGATGCGCAGTTCGAGCGAGAGGTCGAGGTCGCCGAGCCCGAAGTCGCCGTCCGAGGGCCGCGGCGCGTCGAGGAAGCCTTGATGCAAGGGGAGATCGACGGCGACGGAGAGGTCGCGCGCCAAGCCGTACTCGAGCCGCACAGCCTGCTCGAGCAGCCACTGGCTGCCCTCGAAGCGGTACGCGCGCGCCTGGACGCGCGGAATCAGCACTCCCGGCGACGGCTGCGTGGCAGCTGGCATGTTGAGCATTTCCTGCGCAGACGCAGTCGACGCCGCCGTGCATGCGAGCGCAGCGGCGATGGACCCGACGCGCGTCATCGCCCGCCTCCATCCGCCGCGGCGCTGCGGATCTCGGCGAGCGTGAAGCCAGCGTCCTCGATGGCGCGCGCGACCGCGGCGCGCGAGGGCGACGCGCCCTCCCGCACCGTGATGGCGACGCGGCCGTTCTTCATGTCGACCTGCGGGTCGACGACGCCGTCGATCCGCTTGAGCTGGAGATCGACGTTCGAGATGCACTTGGGGCAGCTCATGCCGCGCACGAACAGGTCGTGGCGGCCGGGGGCGAGCGTGCCGTCGCCGATCGCGGCGAGGGCTGCTTCGGAAGGGGTGCCCGTATGGGTGGGACTCGCGGCGCAGCCGGCGAGAAGCGTGGTCGCCGTCAGGATGCAGACGGCGCTGAGCGTCGCGAAGACAGATGCAGGCATGATGGACCTCTGTGGGGGCATCCGGCGCACAGCGCAAGATGGCGGTGGAATTCAAGATTGACAAATACGCCGACGCGGGGTCCGCGCGTCAGGTGGTCCACCGTGAGACGAGCGCAAGTCGCAGCCTGCACGCGAGTGGTGCCGCGAGGGTCGAGTCGGCGCGAGTGAAGACGCCGAGATCGACGGGGCTCGCAAGCGTCACGAAGGCCACGCCCGTGGAAGGGGCTGTGGCGCCAAGCGTCCGTTCGCCGCGCGACCGCTCGGGCAGCGCGGGCGCGTCGTCGCACGGTGCGTCCGGCGCCTCGTCGACCATGCACGCGCAGTCGTCTCCACACTGGCATTCGCCGCCGCAGCAGGGCGCTGTGGCGCAGGCCTCGCCAGCGCCAGGCGCGGTCGCTTCGCGCGGGGCATGCCAGAACCCGCCCGCGAGGGCGATCAGGAAGGCAAGGGCGACGGTCGCTGCGCGGCTCATCAAGGAAGCCACATGCTATCAGCGGCCAGCGAGGATTCGGTCGAGATTCCCGTCGTCGAGGCTCCAGCCCGCCCGTGGCTCGTCGTGCCAGCCCGCGATCGGGTCGCCTTCCGCTTCTGCGAAGGCCTGCGCCGTGAAGTCGTAGGCCAGGCTTCGGCGTGCACGGCCTGCGACCGTTCCGCTGAGGACAAGCTCGTTGAGGATGCTCGAGCGCTCGAAGGCGCAGAGCGGGGCGCCCGCGGCGTCGCGCTCGCCGCGTCGCCACGCTGCGATCGCCTCCAGCCACTCGCGGTGGTGCCCCTTCGAAGCCTCGAGCCGCGCGGGCTTCGCCGCGTTGGCGACCTCCTCGGCAAGCATGCCTGGCGTGATGAGATGCTCGCCGTAGTTCGCCCAGAGCCAGCCCTTCGTGCCTTGGAAGACCATGCTGAAGCGGTTGTGGTAGTCGATGCTGTCCTTCGCGCCGAGTTCCTGCGCCGTCGGCGACATGCGGCCGTTGTCGAACCAGCGCAGGACGAGCGGGTCGACCGCGGCGCCCGTCGCGTCGCGTTGCGGGATCGCCCAGCTCGCCTCGGTCCATTCCGGGCACGCCACGCGGTCGACGGAGTCCGTCGTGGCGAAGCCCTCGACCCGACCGAGCGCGGCGCGGTCGAGCCCGAGCGCCCACAGCGGAAGATCGAGCATGTGGCAGCCCATGTCGCCGAGCGTTCCCGTGCCGTAGGCCCAGTACTTGCGCCAGTTCGACGGGTGAAGCCCCTCGATGTAGGGCGCGTTGCGCGCAGGGCCGAGCCAGAGGTCGTAGTCGAGCCCATCGGGCGGAGTCGAGACGGGGCCCGTCTCCCCGCAGCACCAACCGCGGTTCACCCAGCAGTCGCAGCTTGTGACGCGGCCGATCGCGCCTGCGCGCACGAGCTCGACGACGCGGCGGTAGTTCTCCCCTGCGTGGATCTGCGTCCCGAGCTGCGTGGGCACGCGCGCTGCGCGTGAAAGCTCGAGGATGCGCCGTGATTCAGCGAGCGTGTGCGTGAGCGGCTTCTCGCAGTAGACGGGGAGTCTCGCGCGCAGGGCAAGCGCCGTCGCGATCGCGTGCGTGTGGTCGGGCGTCGAAACGAGCACGCCGTCGAGCGCGAGGTCCGAGCGACGCGCGAGGACCTCGCGCAGATCCGCGAAGACGCGCGGTGCCGCTGTGCCTGGCCGCTCTGCCGCCACGCGCGCGAGGGCTGCGTCAAGCGCGGGGCGCGAGACATCGCAGAGCGCTGCGATCGTTGCGCCCGCGGCCAGCAGATCGCCGAGGTTCTCAGCGCCTCGGCCGCCGCAGCCGATCAACGCGACACGCGGCGCGTCCGCACCTCGAGGCGCGTTGCTTTCGGCCTGCGGCGCGTCGCGCGCCGTGCGCTGCGAGGCGCAGCCCGCGACGGCCGACGCGAGGAGGCCCGGCGCGATCGTGGCCGATGCGAGCTGTCCGAGGAAGGCGCGTCGGCCGACGCGGTCGTCTGCCGAGGCTGCGCGCGTCGTCTGCTGTGTGCGGGGAGGCATGTGGAAAGTGTCCGCTGTCGGAGTGAATGCCGCAACGGCTGAACCATGAGGTGGTTGCAGAATCTGCTAGGCTCCGACCTGCTGCGCGTGGGTCATGCCATGCCGCGCGTCCAACGCAGCCTCTCTCACGATTCCGTCTCGATTTCGCAGACTTCGGAGCCTCGATCCCGTCATGCCTCGACCAAAGAAGACCGCGGCCGCGCCGCGTGCAGCGACCAGCAGGAAGACATCCGCGAGGGTCTCCGTGAAGACTCGCGCCCCGAAGGCGGTGAAGGTTCGTGCGAAGGTCCGCGCGCACAAGGCCGCTGGCGCGCGTGGCGCTGCGCCCGCCCGCGTTGTGCTCTCGGAGCTTTCGACCGAAGCGATCGCTGCGGAACTTGCGCGCAGGCGATCCGAACTGCCTCGACTCGAGCAGCAGGCCGCGTCGCTGCGCGGGCAGCTCGCTGCGCTCGAGTCGCGCATCGCGCTTCTCTCGGGCAATGCCGCGCCGGCCCCAGTGCGGCTCGCAGCGAAGGCGGCCGCCCCGCGCGGTGGCACGGAAGGGAAGCGCGGCCCGCGCGCGCGACGCGACGGGCGCCCGACGCTTGGCGTGCTGATCGCGCAGATCCTCGGTGAGTCGCGCGACGCGCTGGCGCTCCGCGAGATCGCGGAGCGCGCAGCGAAGGTGCTTGGCCGCGCGGTCAACCCGAGTTTCCTCGTCCAGACGAGCCAGACGCTGCGCAAGCTCGTGGTGCGGGGCGCGGCTGCGCAGCCTTCGCGCGGCATGTATGCCCGCGGCGCCGCTGTCGCGGAAGCAGTGAAGGAGGGATCGCGTGCAGTCGAATCAGACCAACGGCAGGAGTGATGGCGCGGGCGTGCGGGGCGCTGCGCGCCTCTGCGCGGCGATCCTCGCGTTCGCGCTCGTCGGGTGCGGCGGAGCCCCCAAGGTAGATCCGTCGCTGAAGCCGCCCGCGGACGGCGGTGCCGCACGCGGGGCCTTCCGCTACGAGCAAGGCCCGCCCATCGCGTCGCTCGTGCCGGGCCGGATGTACCCGGCGGGCGATGTCGGCAGCCGCATGCGCTTCATCGAGGCGATCGACGCATGCATGCGTTCGCCCGACCCTGGCGTGCGCGTGGATGCGGCCGTGCTGCGGCAGGCCTACGAGGGGGCGGCGAACGCCGAGGTGTTCCTCGCCACGCTTTCCGAGCGCTTCGCTGCGTGGCAGGTCGTTCCGAGCGAGGGCGCAGGGCAGGCGTCGCGTGGCGGGGCCGCGCTGGTCACGGGCTACGCCACGCCCGTCGTGCGCGCCAAGCGCCGCCCCGATGCGCGGTTCCGCTACCCGCTCTTCGTCGACCTGCGCCGCCGCTTCGAGTCGGTCGCGGAGGCGCCGCGCAGGCAGATCCTCGCCACGCCGAACATCGAGTCGCAGGCGATCGCGTGGGTGGGCGACCCGCTCGCGTGGGCGCTCATCGAGACGAACGGATCGGCGCGGCTCGCCTTCGACGACGGGATCGAGCCCGCGGAACTGGCGATCTCGCGCGTGGCCACGAACGGCCGCCCGTGGACGGGCATGGGGCGCTGGTTCCGCGAGAACGGCCTCATCGACCGCGACGACTTCACGCTCGCGGAGGTGCG